>NZ_BCUZ01000032.1 GCF_001591485.1 Neobacillus fumarioli NBRC 102428
ACACTACCCCTTCATACATTGCCCTTGCCTTAATTATAGACAAGAGCTCCAAATACCAACGAATAGCCACCATCGCTCTAGGGTGTCCACCCCACGTGGACAAAACCTCAAAATGTCCACGAGCGGTGCCTGACACCATTAGAAGTCAAGCGGCCGATCTTCGGTTAAACCAAAGTGGTAGAGGATGGCTTTGACGATTCTTTCGGAGGCGAAGCCGTCTCCGTAAGGGTTGGAGGCGTGGGCCATTTGGTCGTGGGCTGCTTTGTTTGATAGGAGCTCATCTGCCAGGCCAAAGATGGTTTCTTCGTCTGTTCCGGCCAGTTTTAATGTGCCTGCTTCAATTCCTTCCGGGCGCTCGGTTGTATCGCGTAAAACCAGCACCGGCACCCCCAATGAAGGGGCTTCCTCTTGGACCCCACCTGAATCTGTCAAAATTAAATATGCTCTGGACGCAAAATTATGAAAATCAATGACATCCAACGGCTCGATTAAATGAATACGGTCATTATCACCCAGCACACGGCCGGCGATTTCCCGGACAACGGGATTCATATGGACAGGATATACCACCTGGACATCATGATGCTTCTCCACAACTCTTCTTATGGCACGGAACATATGCTCCATCGGTTCGCCCAAATTCTCTCTGCGATGTGCTGTCATCAACACAAGCCGGTCATCGCCAAGTTTGTCCAAGACAGGATGGGAATAATCAGCCTTTACCGTTGTCTTTAACGCATCAATCGCTGTATTTCCCGTAATGAAAATGAACTCTTCCTTTTTATTTTCTGCTAAAAGATTTCGTTTTGATTGAATGGTTGGAGAAAAATGAAGGTCAGCTAAGACACCAGTCAGCTGCCGATTCATTTCCTCTGGGTATGGAGAATACTTGTTATGAGTCCTGAGACCCGCTTCGACATGTCCAATCGGAACTTGGTGATAAAATGCAGCCAGACTTGCCACAAAAGTTGTTGTCGTATCGCCATGTACCAATACAAGATCCGGCCGAACCTCCGCAAGGACTTGATTTAACCCTTCCAGACTCCGGACGGTTACATCAAGCAATGATTGTCTTTCCTTCATGATATTTAAATCATAATTTGGAGTAATTTCGAAAATATTTAATACTTGGTCAAGCATTTCACGATGCTGTGCGGTCACTGTCACAATTGATTGGATCTGGTCCGGATACTTCTCCAATTCTTTGACAAGCGGCGCCATTTTAATCGCTTCCGGTCTTGTCCCAAACACTGTCATGATCTTTAATTTCTTGTTCATAAGGACCTCCAGGTAATATAACCTCTTGCAATATTATTTGTTTTAAGGAACTTGAATCTATTCCAATTCCATTTATCAAAAACTAGAGTTGGAAAAAAGATAATTGCCAAAAAACAGCTGATAAATCCATTAACATGATAACAAATTACCACAAAACGGGGAAGTCGCACACCCATTTTCATTTATAAACTGTCCACCCCAGGCGGACAAATGAAGGATTTTGTCCACAGACGGTGCCTGACACTCAGCTGGATAGCTTGGTCAATGCTTTGATCGGTGATGTGCAGGCTTCCTTCGAGGTCGGAGATGGTACGGGCGAGGCGGAGGATCTTAACCTGGGTGCGGTTGCTCCAGCCGTTTTGGATGAGATGTTGTTGCAGGTGATTTTGCTGTTCGACTGTAAGTGGGCTTGTTTTTAGCAGCTGGTCATAGGGCACACGGCCGTTGCAGATTTCTTGGCCATAGCGGTCATATTGCCGCTTTCGGGCTCCCTCCACCCGTTTTCGGATCATACTTGATGATTCCCGGTTCTTTTCCTTCTCCTCTGCCTTAAAATCAACCGGACATAAAGATAAGTGTATATCGAAACGATCTCTGAGCGGGCCAGATAGTTTATTTTGATAAAATAAAATATGCTTTGGCGTACAGGTACAATAACGGTGTTTGGAGCCTGCATACCCACATGGGCAGGGGTTCATAGCCGCAATCAATATAAAGGATGCAGGATAAGTAATTGTCGCATGGGTGCGGCTAATGGTGATCAATCCGTTTTCCAGCGGCTGTCTGAGCATGTCTAGCGTTTTCTTAGAAAATTCCCCAATTTCGTCTAAAAATAAAACCCCGCGGTGGGCTAATGAAATTTCACCCGGCTTTGGATATTGCCCGCCTCCAATAATTGATACGCCTGAAGCTGAATGATGCGGACTGCGAAAAGGCGGCATGTTGGTTTGTGTATAGGCGGTCTGGCTCAACTGATACAAGCTAATAACTTCAAGTTCTGCTTCATTTGTTAATGCTGGCAAGATCGATGGGAAACTTGATGCGAGCATGCTTTTCCCGCAGCCCGGGGGTCCGGTCATTAGCACATGATGTTCCCCTGCGGCAGCGATTTCAAGGGCATACTTTGCAGCAGAATGGCCAATCACATGTTGAAAATCAAAATCCCCAAAATCCGCCACCTCCACTTTCTCCTTTTCTATCGAAAGCGGAGGTGGAGACCATTGACCTGAAAGATGGCCAATTACATCTTGAAGCGACGTGACATAAATCATTTCCAAATTGAGAAAATGAAGACTGGGCAGCTTATCATCATTTGGCAAATAAATTCTCCGGATTCCAAGTTTTTTTGCCGCAAGGACCGCAGGCAGCAGCCCTTCAATCGTCTGTACAGAACCGTCCAGTGATAAAGCCCCTATAAAACATGTATCTTCCGGAATGGACGCCTCAAGCTCATGTAAACTTAACAGTAAGGCGATCGCCATTGGCAAATCAAACATCGGGCCCATTTTCTTTTGATCAGCCGGTGAAAGATTAATCGTAATTTTTTGTCCCAATAGTGAAAACCCTAGTGTACGAAGCGCTGCAATAATCCTTTCTTTCGATTCTTTCACCGCCATATCAGGCAATCCGACAATTTTAAACGAATCATTCCCGACATATGTTCCTGCTTCTACGTTGATTTGGTACCCTTCCATCCCTTTTAAACCAATACTTGTCACTTTGGCCCACATGATAGCCTCACCATTTCTTCCATATAAAGTTTTCCATCTTTCCAAATAAACTTGTCCGATATTCTGGTATACATATATTGCTGGTAATTCGCAGACGGAGGCTCAGGAAAGTAGGAAAGAATCGGATTAGAATCTACGAGAGGATTTTTTTCATTGAAGGCATAAACGCGGTAACTGCTCCATGGATAATCCTCGGGTGCTGTCACCATTCGGGCCGCTACAGGATTTAGATGAATGTACTTACTGACATCAATATCATATTCGGGGGAATTCAGCAATTCAGCGCCATAACGTTTCTCAAACACATGCCCGGAATAACTATACTTTTTATTAAAATATTTGGCGTATTTGGTATTGAGATGTTTCATAATGAGGGATAGGGGAGTTTCGTGTATTTCAATTTGCTGATGAGTATGATTGGTCATTAAACAATAACTATAGAGAGTAAAAGGGTATTTGGATTTCGTTTCCCCAATGAAAGAAAGGTACCTTTCAAAATCACCTTCCTCCATAAAAAGCGAACTCCTCCTAATCCCCCTGCTCGTCACATGATACTTTGCACCAGCAAACCACGTTCGAACTGCACGAGCCATATTTATCATTCCTTTATAATTTGGTGTCAGGCACCAGTCGTGGACAAATGTACGCGTGGGGTGGACAGTCTCCTTGGTTTAGAACGTTGGCGGTAAGGGTTTCATAGCGGTTTTGGGAACTGAGGTTAGTTAATAAAGGGGTATGCGGGGCAGCACTTCATTCTACATTATACAAAATTTCCGAGAATAATTGGTATATTTTACACAATTTTTTCATGGTTTTTTGGCTCGAAATTCTTATATATGGTAAAAATTACTAAAAGTTTGCTCTCCTTTGAAAGATAATACAGAAACCAGACCGCATGGTTTTGCTCATCTGCCGCTGTCCTGCGAAAAACTTCTTTTAGAAATGGGTCCGCTGCCCTATCAGAAATCTCCAAATAAAAACGGACTATTTTCTGTTTATTCTGAAAAGCAAACTCTAAGCCATTTGAATAAGGACTAATACATTCTTCCACCATTTTGGGATGCGGCGGCCTGCCCGCCAGTTTTTGATAAATTTGGACAAACTGCTGGTAATGCTTAATCTCATCGTGCCTGATTTCAAGAATTTGCTCTCGTTCTATTTTACTAGCCGCCATATTGGTGAGCTTGGCATAACAATCAATCGCACTGTATTCCCCATCTATTGCCTTCTCAATGTCATTGACTAGTATACTGGAGTGCCGATGCATTGCTTCCAAGTATTTTGTATATGGAAACATTAAGAAATCCCCTTCCATTTTTCCCTTGTTAAATTCTATGGGCAAAAAGGAATGGAAGTGTCAGCCTTGCTTTCGACACTTTTTACAATTCTTTGCGTATTTTAAAAACTCGATTGCAAAAATCAGCAAAATTCCCCAGGAAATTTTTTATTGAACCGCTGCACAGAATTTTCTACAAAATTTTATTTCTCCTGCAGTAGGAGGATATGCCCCCACATTGTCCACCCCACGTGGACAAAATTACAATTTGTCCACGATCGGTGCCTGACACCGGAAAATAGCGCCGCCTTGTTTGCTGTTGAATGCTTGGATGGTGCCGCCGTGGCCTTCGATGATGGCTTTGGTGATGGCGAGGCCGATTCCTGAGCCGCCTTCTTGGCCGCTGTAGAAGCGTTGGAATACTTTTGTTTCTTCGCCGGGTGCAAGTCCTGGTCCATCATCTTTTACTTCGATGGTAAGTGCCTGTACTTGGGGATTTTCCCTTTTCATAACAGTTTTAGTTTCATTATTTCTTGGGAATTTCCGCCCGTCTTTCACTGTTTTTGTTTCTGCTATCGTTTCCAAACTCCTAGCTGCTTCTCTTCCAACCGTCATATAGCATTTAATTTCCACCACTTTTTTCGCATAACGAATGGCGTTCCCTAATAGATTAATAAGGGCACGAACCATTTTTTCCCGGTCCATATTGACCATCAATGTCTCGGATACGCCAATATCTACCATCAGCTCAATCTCCTGTTGCGCTGCAATCCCACTGACTGTTTGTACTGCCTCCTGAATCACTGATGTTAGCGGCTCGTATTTAAACTTGAAACTTTCCTCAATACTCTCAAGCTTAGCCAGATAGGTAATCCCTTCTACAATCCGCTTTAGCCGCTGACTTTCTGTAATAATAATATTTAAACTCTTATTGACATCATCTCCAGTTATAACCCCGTCCAAAATTCCCTCGGCATTTCCTTGAATCGCCATTAATGGAGTTTTCAGTTCATGCGAAGCATTTTGGAAAAATATCTTTTGATCCTCATCATACCTCTTTAGCCTTCGTGACAAAGCATTAAAACTGGCTGCCAATTCACCAATTTCATCTTTTGTTTCAAGGCGGATCTCTCGGTTTGCTCCTTTAAGTGAAAAATGCTTCATATGTTCCGTTAGCAATCGAATCGGCCTCGTCAACCCTCTTTGAAAAATCAGCCCTAACACAACTGCTATAAACGCAGAAATGATTAAGCTAATAATCTGAGAGTTCCGCATTAACTTATTGATTTGCTGCACTTGATCTAATCTTGCAACAAGGGTCACGTATCCCTTTGCCATGCCATTATTCGCTGTAATTGGCACTGTTTCTGCAACAAATTTCCGCCCCGGCCCATTGTTTTGTTCGAGAATATCAGAAATGGTCCCGCCCTTAAAGTCCGTGTAAATGATTGTCTGATCCTTTGTCCAAATAATCATTTTGGCTGTAATTAACCTCTCCGTTACTGCAAGCGCTCTTCGGTTTGCCAACTTAATGCGTACTGCCGTCCTTGACAATACCGTTTTGTCCAGCAGCCCGCTCACAACCTTCGCTTCCTTTTGCAGTTGAAGCTTGGTTTCACGCAGCAAATACTGCTCTGAGATGAAGTGAAAAGAAAAGCTTGTGATAAAAAATATACTGATAATCAGGATAAAATATGTAAATAAGAGCTTTGAACCGATTTTCACAGCGTTCACTCATCCATTCGATACCCATATCCCCAAATGGTAGACAATACTACCGTGGAATGGTGCATTTCTAATTTTTTTCGAAGCCGCTTAATCAAGTCATCAATCAACCGGCCTTCCCCTGCATATTCGTAGCCCCAAATATATTCGAGCAATTCTTCCCTTGTAAACGGCTTGCCGATATTTTGTGCCAGAAATACGAACAACTCATATTCTTTTGTAGTGAATTTGATTTCCTGTCCATTCTTTTCTATATATCTTTTTTCAAGGTCGATCACTACGTCGCGAATTTTTAAAACATGCGGGACATTCAACATATTTTTTTCCATCCGCTTAAAAATATTTTTAATCCGTACCATCAGTTCCCTAGGGCTAAACGGCTTGGTCAAGTAATCATCACCGCCGAGTTCGAGTCCTAATATCCGGTCAAACTCCCCGTCTCGTGCAGAGACAAAAATAATCGGAATATCACTTGCCGTGCGGATTTTTTTACAAAGTTCAAGACCATCTATGTGCGGCATCATAATATCAATGATCAATAAATCCGGCTTCAACCTAAGCATTTCATCATAAACATTCCGGCCATCGGAAAACATTGTCACCTTATAGCCTTCCCTTTCGATATATTTCTGTAAAATATCACGGATATTCTTTTCATCATCCACTACGAAAATATGCTTCATGACCGCTTCACCTCTTCTCCATTATATATGAAAAGAGAGATAGCGTAATATCACTATCCCTCTTGATTGGTTTATTTTAAAATTGTAAGTAACTTATCTAAGTCAGATACCTCTTGTTTCATTTTTTCATTGATTTGTCGCTGTACAGTAATTAATGACTTAAATTGCTCGCTGGCATCTTTGCCATTTTTCAATGCCTGCTTTAATGCCTTAGCATCACTATGTTGTGTTTTTAACAATGGCTTCATTTCCTTCTTTAAGTCATTGATTTGTTTTCTCACTACTTGCGCCTGTTTTAATTTTTCTTTATTGCCGCTCTCTTTTGCGGCAATTACTAAATCCATGAGTTTGTCTCGTTTTTCAAGAATTTGTTTTTGTAAATCAAGATGTTCGACCTTTAGCTGATTCACTTGGTGAATTTGGGTTTTATACTTGTTCAGAACCGTAAGCCCCTTTCCCAAATGCCCAGCATGAGCCTCAGCAGTAACTGAAGCTGAGTGACTTGACGTAGTTGAATCTGCGTACACACTGCTGACTCCATAAGCACCTCCCAGCAGCATCACCGCACCAACACCCGCAATCAAACCTTTCTTTACATTCATCTTTCAAACACTCCTTTCAACATGTCCTGATTACAATCTCAAGTATATCCAAAGAAGACGGCATAACTGCGGAATAAATATGTGAAAAGTGTGTGAAATGGTGTCAGGCACCGCTCGTGGACAAATAGCCGATTTGTCCACGTGGGGTGGACAGTTTTGCGATTATGGGAGAATAAATAAGAGAAGTGCCGCTCGGTGACGCTTCTCTTTTAGTTCTGTAAATGGTATTGATCAGCTGGATTGTTTCTTGTGAAGGCTAGGTTCGCCAGTTTAGAAAGTTTTATATGCCTTGTATCCCTTCCCCATCATTTCATGAACAATATGCACGGTGACGTAGGCATTTTGATCAATTTCCTGAATAATAGTTTTGGGCTGAACGATTTCCTGTTTATTGATGACGATGTACAGTACGTCTTTATTCTGGCCAGTGTAACCGCCGCGGCCGTCCAAGACAGTTAGCCCCCGTGACATTTTGATTGTAATGTTCTCTAATACTCGCTCAGGTGAGTTCGAAATAATCATGACCGCCACTCGTTCATCCAATCACTCAACAATGAAATCGATCGCTTTTACTCAGACAAATACCGCGAGCAGTGTGTACATTGCTTTTTCCAGTCCAATAATAAACGCAGACCCAGCAACGACAACAATATCCATAATGAGTACGGCTTTTCCCATACTCTATCCTAAAAATCGATTCGCAAGGCTGGCTAAGATCGATGTGCCTCCCGAAGTTCCATCGCTTCGAAAAACAAAACCAACCCAGGCACCAACCAGAAGTCCGGCAAAAACGGATGCAAGCAATGTATCATGCGTTAATATTCTGCTAATATTTTCGGTAAAAAATAAACAAACCGAGGATGCCGCAATGGATATTAGGGTATAGATAAACGCCCGTTTTTCAAAAAATTTATAGCCAACTAAAAGCAGCACGATATTTAAGACAAAGTTCACAACTCCTTGCGACCAATGAAACAAGTAATGGGCCACGATAGTAATCCCAAGAAGACCGCCTTCGGAGAGTCGGTTTGGAATCGTAAAATAATTAACCCCCAGTGCATAAATGAACGAACCGAACAAAATGAACAACAAGTCCTTAATGGTCTTCTTCATTTATAAATTAGATAACTAGTTCAATAGGTTCTTATACGAGAAATTCCACGATATTTCTAAAAACCTATCGTTTTCATTACTTGGCATTTTTCCTCTCCAATAGGCCCTATTTGAAAATTATTATGATAGAACGCTTAAAAAACAAAACTCCGGCATCCGTGCTTTAATATGCCGAAGTTTTTCATATAAGAAATGAAAATGTCCACTGGAGACGGACATTTGTCCACGGATGGTGTCAGGCACCGCTCCAAGATCCGTCAGCTCCTAGGCGGTAGCCGTTGATGGTGGTGCTGCGGGCCATTGAACCGTCTTTGTAAAGGTAGTACCATTTACCTTTAGATTGGATCCAACCCGTTTTCATCACACCTGATGTATCAAGGTAGTACCACTTGCCACCAGTGAGAACCCAACCAGTCTTCATAGCTCCATCTGGTCCTAAATAATACCATTTGCCCTCGGTATTTAACCAACCCGTTCTCATTATGCCGCTCGTATCAAGGTAATACCACTTGCCGTCAGTAAGAATCCAACCAGTCTTCATAGCTCCATCTGGTCCTAAATAATACCATTTACCTTCAATTTTTACCCAACCCGTTTTCATTGCGCCGCTTGTGGAAAAATAATACCATTTTCCATTCACCTGCTTCCAGCCGGTTACAGTCTTGCCGGACACATTATCAAAGTAATACCAGCTGCCGCCTGATTGAACCCATCCCTTCAATAACTTCTCTAGAACTGTTCCTTTGGCTTTATCGATAAATGTATAGGTAATATCAGAACCCTTATTTACCGGGACTGCGAAGTCATTGATAGAATGATAGGTTGTGACAACAGCACCCCCGCCTCTTAAATTTACCGTATTACCGGAAAAAAGTGCGGGCTTTATAGAATCAAAGAACGGATCCCCTTTGAATCCATACAACCCTGTTGGATTTTTCATCAGGAGGGCAATCCGAAAATCAGTCATTAATTTTCCGAAGGTGATATTCGGATTAATATATTTTTTCGCCACATCTTCAACTGCCTTATAGTTATTATTGGGATCTTGTATAATTTCTTTAAAAATTCGATCCCCTTGGCCACACTGAATTTTTAAATACTGAACAAATAAGTATGATAGCGTATAATTGGCCAGCGTATCCCCTTCAGTATCCCAATACAACAATGACTGCCCGTCTTGAATCGCTTGAGTTTCATTGTAATAATCACGGCGGTCCTCCAATCCATGTTTGGCATATATTTGTTCTGATGCCATTGACAAGCCCTCATCGAGCCATGTATCCATCGGATTGCCATGTTCCACAAGCACTTTTTCGTTATAATTCACCATATGTTGAAACTCATGTGCCAAGACACTGTATGCCTGTGTGACATCTTTTGTTGGACCGGTGCCCATTGCCGGGTACGTATCAATGTAAATGATTTCTGATTTATTGGAAGTAGGCGTATTATAAAGGTCACCAGCACCGAAATATCCGGCCACATAACCGCCGCTTTCGTAAAAACCATCTTGAATATCATAGCAAAGAATATTTATCTTACCATCGTGATCCACATCCGATTCCTGTCCGAAATTAGTAACAACTTCCGGGTAAATTTTTGTATCAAATTCTGTACCTAGTTTGGCAGCATCCTCGTCCGTAATTTGATTATTATTTACCCATACCATTGCCTTCGAGCCGCTATAAGCTAATCTAGCAGGAATTTGATAGTCTTCATCATTTAAAAGATTGGTAACCCAAAAGTTCCTGGTCGAACCAATTTTGTAAACTACCGAACCTTGAACCGTGCTTTTTCGTATGAGATTTCCTCTATTTGCAGCAGCACTAAAAGGTTTATTGTAATCTACCTGATATGTACCTGCTTTTAACTTCCTATTTACCTTTTTAACATCAAAACTACCTGACGATTGAAAGGAAGTTTCATTGGTTGACTCATTACTAATCACAACATATTGATCCTCTAAGCTAGTGCTTAGACTATTTTTAATAGATCCTTCCGATTGATTTGAACGATCTTTAAGAATTAATCCGCTACTTTCCGAAGCAGCCCTATTCTCAAACGTTCCCACACTCCCCTCCAAACCTGCAGCAGACGCCGCTACAGGAACTAGCCAAAGCTGCAAAACAACCACAAAAACAAAACATTTACGCACAATCCCATACCCCGTTTCTCTATTAATTTGGTGTCGGGCACCACTCGTGGACAAATCCCCATTTTGTCCACGTGGGGTGGACATAGTTAGAATCTAAGATAAAAACATAATGCTTTTAAAATGGAAGCTTTCCTTGTCCTGAAACATAATTTCTTTCGACAAGGAAGCATTCTTAACTTACGTTTTTTTGATTTAGGTGCCTCTTTCTTTTTTTAAATACCGCTCAAGCAAACTCCTAACCAGTGGGCTAGCTTTTTCTGGAAGTTCTTTTGTGTCAAAAAACTGGGCATCGATCGATTCCACGCCATCAATTCGGATTTTGCTATTTTTCAAATCGGTGGAGACATAAGCAATTGTCACTGGATAAAATTGATCTCCATTCGGGAGTTTTACATAATATTGCTTTCCTGAAAAAACACCTACCAGCTCCAGTTCCCCAACCTCAATTCCGGTTTCCTCCAATACTTCCCTTCTTCCGGCTTCTTCTGCCGACTCCGCTAATTCTAAAAGCCCTCCAGGCAAGCTCCAGACACCATTCGGCCTTTGTTGCAGCAAAATTCTTCCATACTCGTCGATGACACCAACGACCGCCCCTACTAAAATGAGCGGTCTCGTGCCGATGATCTTTCGTAAATCTTCTATATAGCCCATTCTTTTCCTCCATGTTACAGTATTTCATGGCTAGAACACTGTTTAAATTCCAACTCATTTTACCATAATCACATTGGTCGGTGCCAGTTACAAAACAATGTATAATGACGTAAAAGGAAGGTGTTCAGGATGAAAAAGAGCAAGGCCAGCCGCTATTCGAGATATTACATATCTTTCATCATTATATTTATAATTGGCTCTGCTTTCTTTTTATTGCATCATATACATGGACAAGGGCACACCCCGGAACGCACCAGTTTAAAGTACGGAAACGATCCTAAACAAACATTAGATCTTTATCGGCCGGATGAGATCAGCGGGAAGAAATTCCCCGTTATTATTTATGTGCATGGCGGGGGTTGGACAGGGGGCGACAAGTCGAACGTAGCTGAAAAAACTGCCTATTTCACGCATAAAGGATACGTGTTTATTTCGCTAAATTACCGGCTTTACCCGAAAGCCAGCTATACGGATATGGCGGATGATGTGGCCAAGGCTGTAAAATGGATTTATGACCATGCTGGGCAATACCACCTTGACCGCGGGAAATTGAATTTAATGGGGCATTCTGCCGGGGGACATTTAGTTATGTTAATCGGTACAAACCCAAAATATTTACACAATGCCGGACTATCGCTGCAGTCTATTCATTCGATTGTCTGCCTGGAAGGGCCAGTTGATTTGAATGATTTTATTAGCAGACTGAGCCAGTATAAAAAAGTTTTTGGAAGTGACCCAAAAGTTTGGGCTGAAGCATCTCCAGTCACCTATGCTTCCAATAAAAACTTGCCGCCGATGTTTATGGTAGCCCATGGAAATCGCTCAATCGCCGGATTTATCGAAAAAGCAAGGATCGCTGGCAATACGGTCGAATCATTTTCTGTCCGCACCCTTTCAAATAGCGGAGTAACTGCTGAGCTTGGATCCGTTTCGGGTTCAGAAGAAGCAAAGAACATGACGAATGCTGTAACGGCTTTTTTAAAAAAATATAATCCATAATAACTTTGGCGGCCGGCCGTTAAGAAAAGCGCAAGGGCCCGCTTAGCGGCGAAATAAGGAGAATGAAGGATTGGCAAGCAGAACGAAGCCAGAGATTTGTCTTCTTAATGCGTACAGAAGCAGTAGCTTCTGTAGCCAAACACAAGACGAGTCATCAAGAAGGCGCACCTTCTTAGCGGCTCATCTTGTGACCTCCATCCGCTGGCACCTCTGCCTAAAAGCTATCGCTTTTAGACGTTTGATGCTACCGAAGCTTTCCTTGTGGAGCTGAACAATTCTCAAAGTCAAAATCTTTACTTTACTTTTAAAAAAAGAAGCTGACACCCTGCTTATAGGCTGTCAGCTTCTTTAATTGATAAAACCTGTCATATTGTATAACGCAGTCTCCAAATTGGTTAAACACACCTATTGTCCACTCCAGACGGACAAATGTCCACGAATGGTGTCAGGCACCATTACAATGACACCTTTACAATAGCACCATTTTAATTGCATCATTACAATGGCGGTAAGTCTAGGCGACCTTCTTGGAAGAGAGCTTTGAGCGTGTGCTTGGTGTAGCAGGCAGCTTGGGCAAAGGTGATGTTTGACGGCATTGGGGCTTCATCGGCGTCGACGATGACGTCTATGATGCATGGTTTATGTTGCTGGATTGCATCCTTTAGAGCCGGAAGCAGGTCTTCCGGATTTTCGACACGGTATCCAACCCCGCCGCAAGCCTCTGCATATTGAGCAAAATTGGGGTTTTTAAGATCGGTCGCGTATTCAATGTTTCCTAAAACTTCTTGCTCAAATTTAATCATTGCAATCTTATCGTTGTTTAACACAATCACGATGATTGGTAGCTGGTATTTGACGGCTGTGACGAAATCTGCCATCGTCATGGCAAATCCTCCGTCACCGCATATTGCAAATACTTGCTTGTCTGGATAAGCCATTTTTCCGGCAATGGCTCCCGGCAGCCCGCAGCCAAGTGTCGCAAGCCAGCTCGAAATAACAAACTGCTGATTCGTCATATGAAAATGGCGCGCTGCCCACACCGTTACGTTACCGACGTCTACTGACAAAATGGCATCGTCGGAAACGACATTCTCAAGAGCCCGGATAACACGCTGGGGCTTAATAGGCACGGAGCTTTCTTCTTCTTGCCGGTCCAGTTTTTCCCACCATTTATTCATCCGTTCCATACTTCGTTCTAAAAAGCTGCGATCTTCCTTGTGACTGATATATTGATTCAGCCAGTCAAGCGTCGCTTTGGTTTCCCCAGCCAAGCCAATATCAACAGGATATTTTTGGCCAATTTTTCCTGGGTCAATATCAATTTGAATGTTCTTAGCCTTATCAGGCAAAAAGCCGGTAAACGGATAAGATGTTCCAATCATGATTAGCAAATCGGTTTCCTGCATCGCTTCATAAGCTGGTTTCGTGCCAAGTAAACCTAGTCCGCCCATGCAATAGGTGTGTTTATCAGGAATTACGCCTTTTCCAGGCAAGGTTAACACAATCGGTGCTGCGATTTTTTCCGCAAATGCAAGCAATTCTTCGCGAGTACCGTGTGCACCCCTTCCGGCAAGGATGACCGGCTGCTTGGATGCATCAATCAGTTTCTTAGCCTGTTGAAGATCCTCTATCTGCGGGAGCACCGTTTGCTTGACAGTGAAGCTGGAAGTCATTTTTGCTTCTTTTCCTACTTCAAATTTTGGTATATCATCCGGTATCGACAGTACGGAAACGCCTTTTTTGGCATAGGCCATGCGAATTGCCTGATTGACGACAGCCGGAAGCTGCTCAGCCGACATAATCCGTTGATTGTAGACGGCAACATCATCAAACATTCTTTCCAAATTCACCTCTTGAAACGAACCGGTTCCGATTTGATCAGATTCCACCTGGCCGGTAATGGCCAGAACCGGTGCCCCGTCAAGCTTAGCATCATATAGGCCATTCAACAAATGGATGGCACCGGGGCCAGCAATTGCCATGCAAACCCCTAGTTTTCCCGTCATCTTGGCATAAGCTGCAGCTGCCAAAGCCCCTGCTTCCTCATGACGAACTTGAATAAATTTAATTTTATCTTGCGCTTTTCGAAGCGGCTCGATTATTGAATTAATTGTATCACCCGGCATTCCATAAATATGATCGACCCCCCACTCAATCAAGAGATCCACTAACTGCTCACCTGCTGTTGGCTTAAACATGAACTGGAACAACCCCTTCTCTAAAAAATCAATACTTACACGTATACTACCCGAATTTCTTCGGAACAAAACCTGAATTCGGCAGGTCTCCGTTCCAGCGATCCTGCAGCATTTACAAATGTCCACTCCAGAAAGACATTTGTCCACGGTTGGTGCCTGACACCATAACGGTGAAGGTGGTGCCTTTACCAGGTTAGCTGTTGAGTTGGATGGTTCTGTGGTAGGTGTTGACCACCCATTTTAAAAATACTCATTTTCATTTGGTTTCCTTTTTCTTCAAAATATCTTTTTCCTATTGATTCTAAAACCAATGAAAGAACCTCTGCCTTCTAATTTGCAGAGGTTCTATTAACACTAGTATCTTTTTTCTTGATGCCATTTCCAGGCGTCCTTGATGATTTGTTCGAGGTTCCGTTCAGCATTCCAGCCAAGTTCGTTATATATTTTTTCAGAGGAGGCGACAAGTCTTGCTGGGTCGCCAGGGCGGCGGTCCGTTATTTCGACAGTAGCCTTTTTGCCTGTTATTTTTTCGCATGTTTCAATGACTTCTTTTACAGAATAGCCTAGACCGTTGCCGAGGTTGTAGATTTCGGCTGTTTTCTTGCCGGACACAAGTGCTTCAAGCGCAAGGATGTGCGCAGCAGCTAAATCTGTAACATGAATGTAATCACGAATGCATGTACCATCGGGTGTCTCGTAATCGGAACCGAACACTGACACTTGTTCTCGTTCACCTAATAAATGCTGTAAAACAATCGGGATTAAATGGGTTTCCGGATCGTGGCTTTCGCCAATGACAGCAGATGGATGCGCACCTGCAGCATTAAAATAGCGCAGGACGACATAACGAAGCCCATAAGCTTTTGCGAAATCAGCCAAAATCTGCTCGACCATTCGTTTGGAATGACCATATGGATTGATCGGATTGGTAGCCGTTGATTCATCAATTACATCTACTTCGGGAATTCCATATGTAGCAGCGGTTGATGAGAAAATAAAGTTTTTGACTTTAAATTTCATCATTACTTTTAAAAGGGTTAACGTGGCCGCCACATTATTTTGATAATATTTCAATGGATCCGTAACGGACTCACCCACAAGACTGTTGGCCGCAAAATGCATAACCGCTTTAATGGGGTAACTTCGAAACACCATTAGCAGGTCTTCCTCATTACCAAGATCCCCTTTAACAAATACCGCGCGATTGTCTACCGCTTCCCGGTGACCGGTTGACAAGTTGTCCAAAACGACCACATCTTCCTTTTCCACTAACTCCTTCACAAGATGGCTGCCAATATAACCAGCCCCGCCGACAACAAGAATCATTCCGCATTTCTCCTTAACTTAGATTCTTCCACCATTGTATTATAGCACTTTACAAAAACTAGCGCTTCTCTATAACATCCGTTGTAAAAAATTCCCGATAACGCATCTTTTAAAAAAGGGCTGTCCCGAAAACTGATATTTCGGTCCGAACAACAAACACCCTGTCATTCTTTCATATCCATCCATATATAACTTGAAAGAAGGATCACACTCACCCCGGAACCCAAATTAAAATGTCCACCCCAGATGGACACTTGTCCACGAGTGGTGCCTGACACCAACATACAATACAATGTGTAAATTATTAAAAATGGAGGGATATTTATGAAACTTTATTTAGACCCTGGGCATGGGGGTTCTGATCCCGGAGCTCAAGGAAACGATCTGAATGAAAAGGATGTGACGCTTGATATTGCGCTTAGATTAAGAAACATTTTGCTTAATGATTATGAAAATGTTGAAGTTCGGATGAGCCGTACTAGTGATATTACGAAAAGCTTATATGAAAGAACAAATGAGGCCAATTCCTGGGGGGCTGACTTTTACTTATCGATTCATATTAATTCCGACAACAATTCGGCTCAGGGCTATGAGGATTATATTTATTATGGACTTTCCAATACTTCTACTACGGCAAAATATCAAAATATCATCCATGCGGAGGTGATAAAGGTAAATCAACTAAAAGACCGCGGGGAGAAAAAGGAGGATTTCCATGTTCTTCGTGAATCTTCGATGCCTGCCATGTTAACGGAAAATGGTTTTATTGATCATGTCCATGATGCTGCCTTGATGAAACAGGCATCCTGGAGAGAAGCTGTCGCCCAAGGCCACGCAAATGGATTGGCCAAGGCATTTAACCTAAAAACTAAATCTCCCGGTCAGCCTGGCAATCCTTTACCTGGAACTCTTTTTAAAGTCATTGCAGGATCTTTCCAGTCCAAGGAAAATGCTGAAGAAAGAGTTGCTTACCTCCGTTCCAAAGGCTTCCAAGCTTTTATTAATACAATTACAATCTCCGGTGAAATCTGGTATAGGACGCAAACAGGAGCGTATGCTAATCGAGAAAATGCTGAACAGCAGCTGAATGAACTGAAAAAAGCCGGAATTAATGATGCCTTCCTTGTGGCCGAAACTGTTAGTACAGCAGAAAATAAAGCACCTGACAAAAATAATGTTGGAAAACAAAGTGATTCCAACAGCCTCGGAACATCCCAAGGAACAGGGAGTAGTAATACATCCGGGATGGGGAATCCTTCATCTAGCGGCCAAACAGGAAACAGTATCCCCGGTAATGGAGCAGGTACCAATCAGCCCGGGAATCAAACCACTGGATCAGGGACCAATGCCACAGGCGGTGCTTCCTCGAGTCCAAACGGCACCAATAACACGACATCAAATGAAACGGCAAATATAAATACTATATTAGGCCCTACCTATCTTTCTCCCGAACTAATGGACCTATTCGCTAAAAGTATTAACCCGGGGGCACCTGAATTAGGTAGCTATTATCAAACATTTGGAAAACTATATGGCATTCGTGGTGATGTTGCATTTGCACAATCTTTATTGGAGACGAATTTTTTCCGGTTTACTGGAGTTGTACAGCCTAATCAAAACAATTTTGGCGGGTTGGGCTCAACAGGTCCCAATACGCGAGGAGCCTCCTTTAAAACACCGGAAGACGGTGTACTAGCTCAATTACAGCATTTATTTGCCTACACAACAACAAAACCACTGCCGGGGACCTACCCATTGGTGGATCCACGCTTTCACCTTGTACATCGTGGCTCAGCTTCAAGCTGGACGGACTTAAACGGAAAATGGGCTTACCCCGGTGAAAACTACGGTCAATCTATATTAAATCTATACCAAAGAATGATTGATTTTACCCTTCAACTTTTAGAAAACATTCGTAAAGGCAACAGCTAATAAAAAAGCATCACTGGATGACGGCTTTCCAGTAAAAACCCCTTCCAGTTACGTTATTCCTTACTTTCCATTAATTCTGAAACGCTGACAAATTGATACCCTTTTTGTTTTAAGGCAGGAAGAATGATTTTTAGAGCCTGGATGGTTTGGCTGCGATTGCCGCCGCCATCGTGAAGAAGAATAATATCACCGTTTCTTGCATTACGTATGACATGATTCGCCATGACTTGAGCGCCGGGCATGGACCAATCCTTTAACTCTTGATGATAGGACCAAAGAACCACTTTATACCCTTGTTTAACTGCTTCCTGCAGCAGGGCATTATCAATATATCCTCCGGGCGGCCGGAACCACTTCGTACGGTTTGGCTGATATTTCTGAATAATCCGGTCTGCCTGTGAGATTTCAAGGCGCATCCTCTCTAAACCGGCTTTATTTTCATATGGATGTGTCATCGAATGATTCCCTAACTCATGACCGCCCTGGACTACCTGCCTAACAATATAAGGAAATCGTTCCATTTTATCTCCAACCTGAAAAAAGGTAGCATGAGCATTATATTCCTTTAAGAGAGCAAGCACTTGCGGGGTGTATGTAGGACTTGGACCATCATCAAATGTTAAAGCAATCATCTTTTTCTTTGTTGCAACATCCCAAACAACCTGTCCAGTGGGCTCCACCTGTTTCCGCTTAATCATTTCCGCAAAAGAATTCGAATGAAAACAAGAATAACAACAAAAAAACACAACCATTATCCGTATCCATCTCATAACAAAAGCCCCTTTTTTAGCATCATCTTACTAAATACCTTTCACCTATAAAGTGTGCAAATGAGACTATTGCTATGTTAAAAGAATGGTGTTAAAAATTGGTGTCAGGCACTACTCGTGGACAAATTGCATTTTTGTCCGCCTCCAGTGGGCACTTTCTGTTTTCTCATCAATCGACATATTTCGGGAGTGACAGTCAAAGAAATTAGGATTAATATGGGGTATATGAATGAATTGGAGGAGATGGCGATGAAATTAAGTAGTGAGGAAATTGAAATTTTAAGAATTATCGAAGAAAACCATAAAATTTCTGTTGAGTCTATTGCGTTAATGGTTGAGAGCAGTGAGGAACAGGTCAGAAAGACGTTAAAAAAATTAGAAGATGAAAAAATTATCATGAGCTATCCGACCTTAATTGATTGGAGCAAGGTGGAGGGCCAGGAAAATGTGATTGCGATGATTGATGTAAAAGTTACTCCGAAACGAGGTGTCGGCTTTGACGAGGTGGCAAAAAGGATAGCCCGTTTCCCGGAAGTATCATCCTTATATCTAATGTCGGGTGCTTACGATTTGTCTATCACCATCGAAGGCAAATCCATGAATCAAATCGCAACATTTGTTTCCGAAAAATTATCAACCATTGACAATGTCATTTCCACTACTACCCATTTTATGTTAAAAAAATATAAACATGATGGAGTGCTATTTACGAGCGGTGATGATCAAGACCGCAGAATGGTGGTTTCACCATGATGCAAGATTACACCCGCTATGTTTCGCAAACAGGTAAAGATCTCAAACCCTCTGGTATTAGAAAATTTTTCGATCTGGCAGCCAGCATGGAAGGGGTTATCTCCTTAGGTGTCGGAGAACCAGACTTTATCACTCCTTGGAACATTCGTGAAGCGGCCATCGTTTCATTGGAACAAGGCTATACCTCTTATACGGCGAATGCCGGATTACTTGAATTAAGACAGGAAATTTCTACTTATTTAGAAAAACGGTTTGGGGTTGAATACGATTCGAATAATCAAATTATTGTAACGATTGGCGCGAGCCAAGGTCTGGATCTTGCTTTCCGTGCTATCTTAAACCGAGGAGACGAAGTGCTCATTGTGGAACCGGCCTTTGTTTCGTATGGCCCGTTGGTTTCATTAGCAGGCGGCACTCCCATCCCTGTTTCCACTTCGCCAGCAAATGGTTTCAAGGTTACACCGGAGCAAATTGAGCAAGCGATTACCGAAAAGACAAAAGCAGTTTTACTATGCTCACCAAATAATCCGACCGGCAGTACCTTGACAAAAGAAGAACTGACAGAAATTGCAAAAATTATCAAAAAACACGATTTACTCGTCATTTCCGATGAAATATACGCAGAATTAAGCTATGATGAAGTTTTTACAAGCTTTGCTGCCATCGAAGGGATGTATGAGCGGACGATTTTATTAAATGGTTTTTCCAAAGGATTTGCCATGACAGGATGGCGCTTAGGTTTTGTGGCTGCACCTAAACCGCTGACAGAGGTTATGCTGAAAATTCATCAATATACGACAATGTGCGCCCCGCACATGTTACAGCATGGAGCAGTTGAAGCACTAAGGAACACTTATCATGAAGTAGAAGCAATGAAACGCAGCTACCGCCGGCGAAGAAACTATGTCGTACAAACCCTGAACCAAATGGGCTTGGAATGCCATACTCCGGGAGGGGCGTTTTATGTGTTCCCTTCCATCCGCTCAACGGGACTCAGTTCCGAGCAGTTTGCTGAACAATTGCTTCTGGAAGAAAAAGTAGCCGTCGTACCAGGTAATGTGTTTGGAGAAAGCGGCGAAGGCTACGTCCGCTGCTCCTATGCCACATCCATGCCGCAGCTCCAAGAAGCATTAAAACGCATGCAGCACTTTATTGAATCACGAAAATTAGTAAAAAATTAGAATTGTACGGTGTCAGGCACCATGTGAAAAATTCACAAAGGTGTCAGGCACCGATATTTTTTTCGCCTTTGGACATACTGTAGATAAAAATGAATTTAGGTGGTTAAAGTTGAAACAGCTTGTATTGATTCGCCATGGGCAGAGTTTATTCAATTTGGAAAATCGCTTTACCGGCTGGAGGGATATTGATCTTACGGATGAAGGATATAATGGAGCACGGAAGGCCGGAGCGATTCTGAAAAAACACGGGTTTACCTTTGATGTTGCCCACACATCCCTCATGAAGCGAGCGATACGTACCTTATGGATCCTACTCCATGAAATGGATTTGGTATGGATTCCCATTCATAAAACATGGCGCTTAAATGAACGGCATTATGGAGCACTGCAAGGGATGAACAAAGACGAGGTCATCGCCAAATTTGGGGAAGAACAAGTGAACGAGTGGCGCAGATCAGCAAGTGCTCGGCCGCCGGCACTTTTACCGGAGGCACATCAGCATCTTCTTTTAGACCCTAAATATGCCAATGTTGATAAAGCGGACATTCCATTAACTGAAAGCCTCCTAGATACCGAGAAACGTGCATTGGTTTATTGGAAAGAACAGATTGCTCCTGACTTGGCCCAAAACAAGCGGGTAATCATTTCCTCCCACTGTAACACCTTAAGAGCGCTGATCAAATATCTAGATAACGTATCTGATGAAGAAGTAGCTCGCCTTAACATTCCAAATAGTACACCAATTATCTATGAATTAGATGATCGTCTGTATCCCATCAGACATTACTGCCTCGGCCAAGAAGGCGAATCACCGGATCATTTAAGTGACCATGAAAATTGCGATTGGACTGAATAATAATCATTTCAGTTATGAATTAATATTTAAAGAGGGCTATCCAATAGCCGAAAAATCGCTATTGGATAGCCCTTTTAAATTTTCATCGGATGTAGTATCATGACAGATTTAGATTATTACCTAGGCCGTCTTTTGGATTAGGACCAAATCGGTTATTTCCTTCTTCGCTATCCAGACAAAAAAATACAAGAAGAACAATAGCCCCGATAAATGGAATTAAACCAATTAAGACCCATAAGCCACTTCTTCCACTATCATGAAGTCTGCGTACAGAAACAGCTAAGCTTGGTAAAAAAACCGCCAAAGAATATAACCCTGTTAAAAATTGCCTTATATGCAACAAAGACCCTATTACGCTAAGAATGATTTCAACAATAAGATTGACCAATACAAACATCCAATATTCCTTACGTCTCGCCCTCCCTTCAAACACTGCATAATTCTTCAACACCTTCAAATACCACTCCATTAAAATCCCCCCAACAATCTATTTATATAGCAGAAACGGAACAAAATCAGAATTTCCGAAACTGCAGAATAACACACTGAACCAATATTTTGCAAATTGTCCACTCCACATGGACATTTGTCCACGAGTGGTGCCTGACACCAATCTCCCCTTTTTTTATCCTATGCTTAAATCTAATTTCCTATTATCAATCATGATATTAAAACCATAGGAGAAAATAGGGAAAGTTGTCAATAATTTTCACTGGAACTTTTTTCGCCAAAACCCCGCATTTTTCGACAAAGAGCCCCCCCAATTTTCAAAATTTTACATTGATTTTTAAATCAATTTAGTTTAAAACTAATTAGGGAAATTTGAATAAATCGAGGTAATTTTTTATGGGGAATAATCAGAAAAGTTTGAAACGAACGATGACGGAACGTCATGTCATGATGATAGCGTTAGGCGGTGCAATTGGCTCGGGAATTTTCAAAGGGAGCAGCTCTGCCATTAATATTGCAGGGCCGTCTGTGATCATTGCTTATATTCTTGGCGGCATTATCATGCTGTTTGTCATGCAAGGATTGGCTGAGATGGCTGTGCGCGGCAAAAATGCTAGAACATTTCGAGACCTTATTGAGCCGATCTTAGGACCTTTTGCCGGATATTTTGTCGGCTGGACATATTGGATTTTCTGGGTGTTTGCTATGGCGGCTGAAGCTGTTGCTGCAGCATCATTCCTGCAGTTCTGGCTCCCTAATGTGCCCCTCTGGTTGTTAGCACTTATTGTCTCAGTTGCTGTAACACTGTTAAATCTTTTTTCTGTTAAGGTGTTTGCCGAAGCCGAATATTGGCTGGCGGCTATCAAGATTTTTGTCATATCGCTCTTTATCGTGTTCGGCTTTATCATTTTATTTATACCGTTTGGAGAGCATCATGCTGCAGGCTTCGCTAATTTAACTGCTCACGACGGATTTTTGCCGCATGGAGTTTTAGGGATTCTAACAGCGATGTTTGTGGTTGTCTTCTCTTACGGAGGGACAGAAATGATTGGCGTCACGCTGGCAGAGGTGCAAAACCCCGAAAACGTAATTCCAAAAGCTGTCCGAAGCACATTTATCCGAATTCTTTCTTTTTATGTCTTGCCTTTTCTTATCATGGTCAGCTTGATTCCTTGGAATCAATTAAATTCCAGCGGTCAGAGTCCGTTTGTTACAGTATTTCAAATAATGGGGATCCCGTTTGTCAGCCATTTTATGAACGCAGTCATGCTGACAGCGGTTATATCATCGCTTAATACAGGTATGTATTCCGCATCACGCGTTCTTTATACGCAGGCACTTGATGATCGTGCCTGGAAGACCTTTACACGTCTAACTAACAATCAAGTCCCCATCAACGCGATTCTTGCCAGCACATTTGCCTTATATATCGGTGTTTTGGTGGCCTTTTTCGCCAAGGGGAAAACCTTTGATTATCTAATGACTTCGCTTAGTTATACGATCTTGATTATTTGGTTCTTCATCAGCTTAGCCCATATAAAGAGCCGAAAAAATGTCAAACAACTGACTGGATACCATGTTCGCTTGTTTCCCTATACAAGCTGGGTTTCACTTATAGCCATCGTGACAATTTTTATCGGTGTCCTATTTTCTACACCAATCGCGGGAACAGCTATAACCTTGGGACTTTATCTTGTAATCAGCATTTATTATTTCTTTAAGAAAAAAAACTCAACTTTCTCGTTAATAGAACGAACCGATCCTCATTGACAGGTTTTGGCCGGCACAGGAATCTGCGGGCCTTTTGTTGTCATCTTATATTGTTGATATCAATTTTTCATCTAAAAAATTAAACAATTTAAGCAAGTTTTAACTTTTTTATTTATGCCATACACGGTATGATGATATCTAGGTCTAGTTTTTCAGAAAGTTGGTCTTGGCATGCAGCAAAATATAGTAGTGAATAATAGTAAAAGACGGCAGAATAGAAGATTCTTGCTTGTATTGATCTGGGGAATGATTCTGGGGGTCCAAACATGGACAGATAACCTGGGCGCTTTATTGCGTTTACAATCGATTGGTTTCAAATGGGTACCTCATCCCAATTTTTTAGATTTTTTTAATCTGAATGACATAACAAAGATTCACCATTACTTTCTCATTGTAAAAACAGGCCATTTCATTGGTTTTGCTTTATTTGATTTCCTACTTTTCAATTGGAAAAGAAACCATAAATGGTCACTGCTGATTTCGTTTCTCTTTGCGCTGTTGACGGAAATTTTGCAGTTGTTTTTTGGAAGAGATGGACGATTATATGATGTAGTCATTGACACATCTGGTGCGTTCACTGTCTACTACATGATCAAAACAAAAAAATTAAAAGTAAATCGGTAAGCAGATAAGGCGGGTTTTTCATAAACCAGCCTGATTGTGTTAAATATTACCGCTCAGAAACGAAACATTCTAGTGTAAAATAGTAGTGATTTAAATAAGATAAAATATAGGAGGAAATCCCTATTATTATAGCGAAATATATGAATGGGAATTTTAAAGGAAGGGATTGAGGTTCTATTAATCGGAGTTTCAGAATCATCATCGCAGCATTTGCTATCGTCCTTGTCACGATCTCTTATCTTTTACCACACCAGGCACAGGCCTCCGAAACCCTGCCCCCTATAAACGGGCAATATGGGATCGCCATCGATGCGGTAACCGGTGAAGTACTTTATGATAAAAACGCTGAGCAAAAAGCCTATCCTGCCAGTATGACAAAAGTCTTAACCTCTATCATCCTAGACGAAAAGATGAAAGATGGTCAAATGCTGACGGTCAGTGCCAATGCAGCCGGGCAGGAATGCAGTTGCTTAGGCATTAAAGCTGGCGAACAAATAACAAAGGAAGACGCCATGAAATCCTTGCTGTTATTAAGTGCAAATGACGTAGCAGTGGCAATTGCTGAGAATGTCGCCGGCAGCGTACCGGGATTTGCAGCATTAATGAACGATGAAGTACAAAAATGGGGCTTGAAAAACACCCATTTTGTCACGCCAAACGGTCTGCACAACCCAAACCATTTTACAACCGCACACGATATGGCCCTAATTATGAAAGAAGCCTTGAAGCATCCTGAAGTCCTTCAGGCCCTCTCAACACAAACAACGGAAATTAAGACAAGCATGCAAAACAGAAAAATTAGTAACACCAGTTTGGTTCATAAACAGCCCAACTCTCACGTTATTGCCGGTAAAACAGGATTTACGGATATAGCGCAAAACACGTTAGTAGAATATTTAGAGAAAGATCAAAAGAAAGTCATTGCTGTGGTGATGAAAACCAATCGAGAACACGAGTACTCCGATATCCAGACCATGGCCAATTATGCGTTTGATCACATGAAATTTGAACAACTTGTTTCAAAAGGTACTGTAGTTGGCATGGAACCGATCAATGGAAAAAAAGTGGACCTTGTCGCAGGTGATGACGTTGATCTGACCATAAAAAGTGGCGGAACTGAACAATTCGATCGAAAAATAGCGATGCTGAACACACAGGGAAATGCGTTGAAAAAAGGACAAATAGTAGCTCATTTAATGGTGATGAAAAACGGAGAATTAATAAAAGAAATCCCACTTATGACAAATGAAGCCGTGCCAAAGGTAGTCAAAGAGAAACAAATAATGGCCGGGCTCTCATCTGAGTGGACAAGCGCAATGATTGCATTCAGCGGAATTTTATTGCTTCTGCTCGCTTTTTTCAGTCTTACAAGGTTTATGAAATTGCAACGCAGCAAACAATATGATAATGGATAATCCCTGCTTCCTAATGGAAGCGGGATATTTTTATATCCTAGTGTCTTTTTTTTGAACATCCCCCTATACTCTATTCTATTCATCTTCTGTGATAAATGAAAAGAAAGCCCCTGTTAGTGTAAGTACGTTTATTCAAAATTTTCCTATTTTGCATCGTAACTAATAAGACTTTTTTCATATTTTGTTAAACGAAAACTATTTACCTGTTAATATTAACTTTCGCGTTTTGTTATCATATATTTTATAACTAACTCCAAACTGATGGTCTTTTGTAACGGTCACCTCACAATAATAAGGGATTGACTTTCCATAAGCATCAAGTGCAGGAATATCTCTGAAGGTAAACATTTCATCTTTATTGATCATTTTAAAGTCCGCTTCAGGAGCACGACCTGAGGAATCTATTTCGATAACACATTTCCCACGAACAACATCATATTCCTTTAGCACAACATATTTCAGGCTTGGTAGAGTAATCACAAAACATAAAACACCAATTAATAATGCTACCAGGCTTTTACTCTATATTTAATATTGTGTAATCTTTATCAATATACATAGCGACAATGATAAATACCGACGAAATTACCAACAAAATCCCAATAGTAAGTATTGCATAATAAATTAGCATTGTTTCACTTACTTAACCTCTTCTTTCACTAAACTGCCACGTTACTTGAATAAGAAAAGCTATAATGGACCC
>NZ_BCUZ01000033.1 GCF_001591485.1 Neobacillus fumarioli NBRC 102428
GAAATGTCTCCTAAATATTTAGGAGGCATTTTTATTTATATGTACTATTAGAATTTAAAAGGGGAATTATTTAGTGATTTCTATTGATTTTACGAAAAATAAATAATAGAATAATTTTTAATTATATAAAATTTTAGAAAATTATATTTTTTTGAGGGGGATTATGGTTCATGAAAAAAGGTGTTAAAGCTTTATCCTTTGCATTAGTAGGGATGCTGATGCTGGCTGGCTGTGGTAGCAAGGAAACATCAAGCAACTCAGAAAAGGGAGGTACAAATAAGGAGTACAAAGTCGGCATATCCCAGTTTGCGCCTCACCCATCATTGGATGCTGCAACACAAGGCTTTAAACAGGCTTTAAAAGATAAGGGTCTTAAAGTTAAATTTGATGAACAAAATGCTCAGGCAGACATAAATAATACGCAAAGTATTGCGAAAAACTTCGTCGGCGAGAAAGAAGACTTAATCTTTGCCAATGCCACACCGAGTGCAACCGCAGCTCTGAACGCAACAAAGGAAATCCCGATAATCTTTACATCTGTAACGGATCCTGTAGGTTCTGGTTTGGTAAAATCCTTTGACAAGCCGGGTGGAAATATTACCGGTACTACAGACAATCATCCGGATGCAACGAAGAAAACGATCAGTTTTATTACAGACGAAGTGAAAGCAAAGAAAATAGGCGTGATCTATAACTCAGGAGAAGAAAACTCGCGTGTTCAAGTAAAAGCGGTTAAAAAAATTACAGATGAAAAAGGAGCAAAACTTATCGAAGTATCAGTGTCGAATACATCTGAAGTAAAACAGGCGGCAGAGTCATTAGTCGGGCGGGTAGATGCCATATATATTCCAACGGACAATACAGTGGTTACCGCTCTTGATTCCGTGATTGCTGTCGCAAATAACAAAAAGATTCCACTCTTCGTCGGTGAACTGGATTCAATGAAAAAAGGCGCAGTAGCTGCAAGCGGCTTTAGTTATTATGATCTTGGGTATCAATCGGGCCTTATGGCAGCAGATATTTTGACCGGAAAGAAAAAGCCGTCTGAAATCCCGGTGGAGCTTCCAAAAACACTTAAACTTGTGATTAATAAGAAAGCAGCCGAAGCACAAGGATTACAAGTGAACCAAGATTGGAGCAAACTTGGCGAATTTTATGATGGAAAATAAGTTTTTATTTAAAAGTAAAGAAAGTATAAATTTTTGCCTTTGAAAATTGTCCAGCGCAAGCGGCCTAGCCCCTCGTTTTGTGCTCTTGGCGCCATAGCTTATTCGAAGAGGCTTATGTTCGCTCGTCGTATGCCTACAAGGGGGATGATTCGGAGAAGCAGGCAGGCGAACCAAGGCGTTTGCGCTTTTCTTATTGGGAGTCAATCCATATTGGTTGACTCCTGTCTTGATACATAAACAATCAACAGATTTAAAGAAGGGGTGGTCGATATGTTTACATCCATATTTGGCTCGTTTGAATCGGGAATCATTTATGCGATTATGGCACTGGGTGTTTATCTTTCTTTTCGTATTCTTGATTTTCCAGATTTGACTGTAGACGGGAGCTTTGTAACCGGCGCCGCCGTTACATCCATCATGATTTTAAATGGTGTTAATCCGTTTTGGGCTACACTAGTGGCGCTATTTGCTGGATTTCTTGCGGGATGTATAACCGGGATGCTCCACACATTTGGAAAAATTAATAATTTATTGTCAGGAATTTTAATGATGATAGCGCTTTATTCCATTAATTTAAGGATTATGGGGCGTTCGAATATTCCGCTATTAAACACGGATACCGCTTTTACGAAAATTACCCATGTAGCTAAACATACAGGTATCGATTCCCTTTTGAACAGTGTGCTAAAATCGGTTGGTTTAGGCGACAGCCTGCCTGATACTTGGGGCATTTTATTGTTCATGATTGTCGTTACTTTTGTTATTAAATTTTTAACGGATTGGTTTTTGAAAACAGAAATTGGTTTAGCTCTTCGGGCAACAGGTGACAACAAACGAATGATCCGTAGTTTCTCCGCTAATACCAATCTTCTAATTGTGTTAGGGCTTGGGCTTTCAAATGCATTGGTAGCTTTCTCGGGTGCTTTGATTGCCCAGGAAGGCGGCTTTGCGGATGTCGGTATGGGCATTGGGACGATAATTGTGGGCCTTGCATCTGTTATTATTGGCGAAGCTTTATTTGGCACTAAAACGATTGCCCGAACCACACTGGCGGTCATCGGAGGTTCGATCATTTATCGTATCGTTGTGACGCTTGCTCTCAGGGCTGAATTTTTACAACCGGGAGATATGAAACTGATTACAGCCGTCATTGTCATCATTGCTTTAACGGCGCCAAAAGTGTTTGAACGTACAAAGGATAGAAAGCGGAAAGCTCGGAGAAAAGCAGAAAAACTGCGAGTCTTGCAGGCAGCAGTGAATGGAAAGGGGGAACAGCATGCTACAGTTAAATCAGATTCATAAAATTTTTAACGAAGGAACCCCCGATGAGAAGATTGCCATTGACCATGTGAATCTTACACTTAAAGAGGGGGATTTCGTAACGGTTATTGGCAGTAACGGGGCTGGAAAATCAACATTAATGAATATTATTTCCGGCGTATTATTCCCTGATATAGGTGAGGTATTAATTAACGGAAAAAATGTTACGGCGATGTCAGAATATAACCGTTCCAAAATGATTGGACGTGTCTTTCAAGACCCGATGGCCGGTACAGCTCCGAGTATGACCATTGAAGAGAATCTGGCGATGGCCTATTCCAGAAATAAAAAAAGAACGCTTAGAATTGGGGTAACAAAAAAAAGACGTGATGATTTTAGGGAAGTCCTCGAATCATTGCATCTTGGCCTGGAAAAACGGCTCAATGCAAAAGTCGGGCTGTTATCGGGCGGAGAGCGGCAGGCCCTTTCTTTGTTAATGGCCACGTTTACCGAACCGTCCATTTTGCTTCTGGATGAGCATACAGCCGCACTTGACCCATCAAGGGCTGAATTGATTACCAATTTGACAAAAGATATTGTTGCAAAGTATAGACTTACCACATTGATGGTCACACATAATATGCAGCAGGCAATCGATCTTGGAAATAGGTTAATTATGATGGATAAAGGACAAATTATTTTAGAAGTGAATGAGGAGGATAAAAGGCAGCTGACCGTTCCGGGATTGCTTGAAGAATTCAAGCGGATCCGTGGTGTACAAATGGCCAGCGACAGAGCCATTCTTTCCTAGCAGGAAGTAAGGGAGCAATCCACTTTTTATGTTGGATTGCTTTTTATGTAAGTAAAGAAAGTATAAATATTGACTTCGAAAATTGTCTAGCTCCAGCGCCTATCCCCTCGGGACAAATAACCTTCAGCGCTAAAAGTCCAAAAACCAGACTTTTAGCGCTGAAGAACATTTGCCTGTCGGGGCTGACAAAGGCGCTTACGCTTTTCTTTTTTAACGCAGTAAATAGAGTCATATGAAAGGATTTTCCTGATGAAAGTGATATGCTAATAGTAGCAATTGCTTTGAGAGGTGAAATCATGGAATGGATAGAGATCTAATATTTAGAAAATTACAAGAACATACCCCATCTATTTTAGGCAGCAGGCACATGATTAGATATGCTGTTCTGTTACCGCTTATCCAAAAAGAAGATGAAGTTCATATACTCTTTGAAGTACGTTCGCATTTTTTGAGAAGACAGCCAGGCGAGATTTGTTTTCCAGGAGGGAAGGTTGATCCAAATGACTTGGATGAAAAAGCGGCTGCAATTCGGGAAACGATCGAAGAATTGGGAATAGAAAAGGATGAGATTTTAAATGTTTCACCGCTTGATTATATGTTTTTTCCCTCTGATATGCTTTTGTATCCATATGCAGGATTCATTCAACATCCGGAAAACATCCGGCTTAATCAAGCAGAGGTTGAGGAAATTTTCACTGTTCCCATTTCTTTTTTTCTCAATCAACCACCAAGGATTTATCGAGTTAATTTCAAAGTTGAACCTGATGAAAATTTTCCATTCGAGCTGATTCCAGGCGGTCAAAATTATAAATGGCGGAAGCGGGGAATGGAGGAGTATTTTTATGTGTATGAGAATCGGACCATTTGGGGGTTGACAGCAAGGATTCTGGCTCATTTTATTGAAATTATTAGCAGCGGTGATTAATTCTTATCACTGCTTTTTGTTGGCTGTCCACCATATATGGACAAATGTTCACGTCAAATGGAAAAAAAGCTTGATTAATTTCTAAATTGTTATAAAATTATGTTTATATTTTTCACTTACAGGAGATGTTTAGATTGAAAGTTGTTAAGTTTGGAGGATCCTCTTTAGCATCCGGAAAACAGGTCGAAAAGGTATTTAATATTGTCACTACCGATCCTACAAGAAAAGTTGTTGTTGTATCTGCACCAGGAAAGAGGTTTCCAGAAGATATAAAGGTAACAGATTTATTAATTGAATGTGCGGATCTTGTATTAAGGGGAAGAGATCCTAAGGAACAGGTGGAGGCGGTTATTGCACGGTATCAGGCAATTGCCGAAGAATTAGCTTTACCTTCTCAAATAATCATGGAGATTCGTCAAGATCTTTCTGATCGATTGAATTCAGATCAAAGGAAACCGGATCGTTTTATTGACCTTTTGAAAGCAAGCGGAGAAGACAATAACGCAAAGCTGGTTGCTTCGTATTTTCAGTCTCGGGGAGTCGAGGCTTATTATGTAAATCCAAAAGAAGCAGGTTTGCTGGTGAGTGCAGAGCCGGGAAATGCACAGGCGCTGCCAGAAAGCTATGAGTTGCTTTACTCACTACACAGCCGGCCTGGAATCTTGATTTTCCCTGGATTTTTTGGTTTCAGTAAAGAAGGTGATGTATATACATTTTCCCGCAGCGGCTCAGACATAACAGGTTCAATTCTTGCCAATGCATTGAAAGCAGACCTTTATGAAAACTTTACCGATGTAGATGCCGTTTATTCCGTTAATCCCTTTATCATAGAAAGACCGAAGGAAATCAGGGAACTGACCTACCGCGAAATGAGGGAACTATCGTATGCCGGATTTTCCGTATTGCATGATGAGGCACTTGTACCGGCTTTTCGTGCAGGAATACCGGTACATATTAAAAATACGAACAATCCGCAAGCAGAGGGAACTAGAATTATGACGGAACGGGATAATACGAACGGACCGGTAATTGGGATTGCTAGTGATGAAGGGTTTTGCAGTATATATGTCAGCAAATATTTAATGAATAGGGAAATTGGCTTTGGACGTAAGCTTTTGGGGATACTGGAGGATTATGGAATTTCTTATGAACATACCCCATCAGGTATAGATGATATGTCCGTGATTTTAAGGGAAAATCAACTTGACGAGCAAACGGAAAAAGCAATCATCAACCGTATTAAGACAGAATTACATGCGGATGAAGTAAAAATCGAACATGGTCTTGCGCTTATTATGGTAGTTGGTGAAGGAATGCGGCGCAATGTCGGTACGATGGCAAGAGCTTCAAAAGCTCTGGCAAAAGCAAAGGTGAATATCGAAATGATTAACCAAGGATCCTCAGAGGTCAGTATGATGTTCGGTGTAAAAGAGTATGACGAGAAAAAAGCGGTTCAGGCATTATACGATGAGTTTTTTGCTGCCGTTACGGTATAATAGGATGTCGAAAGGGCAGTTCAACTTGGAACTGCTCTATTTAGGTATAAGAATATATTTTTAAACTAGAATATATTCTATGGAAAAAATATTGGATGGTGTCAAACAATGGTGAAACTTTTTACAGATATTGATCTGGATGGTTTGGGTTGCGGAGTTATAGCCAAAATCGCTTTTGGGGAACAAGCAAATGTATCCTATTGTTCCTATCGTAATTTGAATCAGCGAGTTGAGACATTTATTTCAAATCCGCAGAATGATCATGAAGAAATGTACATAACGGATTTAGCGGTAAATAAGGATGTTGAGAAAAATCTGGAAGACAGATATCAGCGGGGGAAACATATTCGTGTCATTGATCATCATGTTACAGCACTGCATTTTAATGAATATCAATGGGGAAGTGTCAAAACGGAGTATGATAATGGGAAAAAGACATGTGCTACCTCATTGTTTTATGAAGAACTGATACGGAATGAAAGAATGAAGACGAGTAAAGCATTAGAGCAGTTTATCGAATTAGTCCGTCAGTATGATACATGGGAGTGGGATGAGAATCAGAATACGGCCGCAAAACGATTAAATGATCTATTCTATATAATGAATCGGGAGCAGTTTGAAGAAGAAATGATTCAACGGATTCTAAATAATCCTGAATCCTTTTCTTTAACAGAGGAGGAGAACCGACTGCTCGACATTGAAGAGCAAAAGATTCACCGTTACATACAATCAAAGAACAGACAGATGGTGCAAACGTTTGTTGGCGAATTTTGTGTTGGGATTGTTCATGCTGAACAATATTTATCAGAACTAGGGAACGCTTTAAATACGCAAAATCCGCATTTAGATTTAATTGCCCTTTTAAATGTTGGCGGAAAGAAAATCGGCTTTCGAACCATTCATGATGAAGTGAATGTAGCTGAATTTGCGAAAGAATATGGCGGAGGCGGGCATCCAAAAGCTTCCGGGGCTGATTTGACGAAAGAAGCCTTTGAAACTTTTATTGTAAACGTTTTTGACCTTCTTCCTCTAAACCCTGATGCGGATCGAAATGAATTTAATGTCAAGGATGCTAAAGCTGTTACAAGCTATCAAAATCATCATGGAGATCTTTCTTATATCCTTCCGGATACGGAAGGGCGATATTCTGTCATCCACAAAGGAAAGAAACTTGAACACGTATTCCCATCTTTTCATGAAGCAGAACGGCATATTAAAAGAAATTATGCATCTTGGCTGCGCTATGACAAAGAATATTTGGAGCAGTTAACGAAAACTTTGAAGATTTCACTTGCAGAATTGAAAGAGAATTATACTGACATCATTACCAGCCGATTAACTGATATTATTGATTCATAAAAACAAAGCTTGGAAAATCCAAGCTTTGTATGACAGCTATTGAACGATATCAGTTAAAATTTCATAGGATCTTAGGCGGGCTTGATGATCATAAATTTGTGAATTTACAATGATTTCATCTGCTTGTGTTTCATCTAAAAATCTTTGCAGTTTTTCTTTGACAGTTTTTGCTGATCCAATCATAGTGGCAGCCAAACGCTGATTTAATAATGATTTTTCATATGCATTGGAGAGTGCATCAATATTTTCCACTGGAGGCTGTAATTTCCCTGGATTATTTCTAACGAGTGACAGGAATTGCTGCTGCATAGAGGTTGAAAGGAACTGTGCCTCTTCATCTGTGTCGGCAGCAATTACGTTGACTCCGACCATCACATGCGGACGTTCTAAACTTTCAGATGGGCGGAAATATCTGCGATACAATTCCAGTGCAGGTTTTGTATATTCCGGGGAAAAATGGCTGGCAAAGGAAAAAGGTAAACCAAGCTGTCCGGCTAATTGGGCGCTGTAACCGCTGGAACCTAAAAGCCAAATTGGGATGTTTAACCCTTCCCCCGGTATTGCCCGTATAAGTTTTTTGCCATAAGCAAGTTCAGGGTTGAAATAGGCACGGAGTTCAGCTAATTGTTCAGGAAAATCTACGCCATCACTGCGGCGGTCTCGTCTCAAGGCATGGGCAGTCAGCTGATCGGTGCCCGGCGCTCGGCCAAGACCCAGGTCAATCCTACCTGGAAACAGAGATTCAAGGGTTCCAAATTGTTCCGCTATGACAAGCGGGGCATGGTTCGGAAGCATAATTCCTCCGGAACCAACGCGTATCTTTTCAGTCCCAGCCGCAACAAACCCGATTACAACCGAAGTGGCTGAACTGGCGATTCCCGGCATATTATGATGTTCTGCCAGCCAATAGCGATGATACCCCCATTTTTCCGCGTGCTGTGCCAAATCCAATGTATTATGCAATGAATCAGCAGGGCCTGAGCCTTCAGTAATAGGTGACAGGTCAAGGATCGAATAGGAAATATCTTTAAGGAGTTTTCTTTCTGGAGCCATTTATTTCATCCTCTTTCAGTTATATTATAATTTAAACAGTTGATATGAATGACTGCACAATAAGTAAGTATAGCATATTGACTGTAAAAATAATAATGGCCAAACGTCATTGAAACGTCCGGCCATATTAGGAGTTATTAAAATTCAAATAAAGAACTAACAAAATTTTTCTTCTTTCTTTTTACTTTTCCATTGTCCATAACTAAGGGCTTTTCTGCAACAGATGACTTTTTCATTTCGCTTAATTGTTCCTCCAAAAACTCAATCTTCCTGGTCAACTCTTTCACCTGGCATTGTAATTCTTCAATTTCCCTCCGATGCTGAAGCAGCTGATAGGATGCCACCGAGTCAGCTTTGTCGTTTAAATGAATCTCTAATTCTTTTATTTTAGTAAATAGTGTTTCAATCACTTGATCTGTTTCGGCTGATTTCACTGTTCCTTTTCGGGTTTTTTTCCTGCCATCAGGAGGAGTAATATCCTGCAATAATGTTCCGTTTTGAAGCTGTTCATGAATTTCTTTTAAAAGTTCAATGTCCTCTTGACTAAAATGATAGTGTCCACGCTCATTGCGTTCCATCGGCAGTTGAAGCTGTTTGATCCACCGTTGAATCGTACTGGCAGAAACCCCTAATAATTTGGCAACTTCATTGGTATTCATCCCACATCCTCCTTTTAAAGAAATTTATAAATTGGCCCAAAATTTCCACCAGCTTTTGTTTTTCGCAGCAGCAGCCTCCCGAAAGTTTGTTAACATTTGTCGAAAGGCTTCTTCTCTTTGGCTTATTTCATTTCGTAGTTCTTCCCGATCTTCTATTAAAATTTCTCTTTCGTTCACGAAACACTCGGTTAATTGGGAGATTTCATTATTTGTTAAATCGATATAATATGAGATCTCTTCGGTGCTTTGCTTGAGCTGTTTTGAAAGGCCTACGATTTCATCTGATGTTTCTTTAACAGTATATTGAATATGATTGGCAAGGTCCTCGAGTTTATCCATTGTTTGTTCAGATGCTTTTTCTAGGCTTTTTGATAATTCTTCAATATCGGACCTTGTATGAGCTGTTGATTTGTAAATAGAATCTGAAATTGTTCGGACTGTTACTAAATTTCCTTTTGAAATCTCTTTTTTCACTTCTTCCACTACTTCTTTTTTCACGACATTCCTTATTTCTTCCTTGACCTCATTTAAAAAATTTTTCTTGTATGTCTCAATTGTCTCGAAAAATGCCTGGGCATTTTGAGTAGGGGTGTGTTCAGCAGCTTGAGGTGTCATGGGTTCGGTTTTACCGTTCAATGAATCCGTTTTGAAGAATACTTTCTGTGAATGAGCCTGTGTTTCTCTTTGTTCGATTAACTTCGAGGAGTTTTCTTGAACCATCTGGTCTTCAGGCTCCATTTTCTTTTGGAGCCAATGGCGGATTTTCTCCTTACTGAATTTTTTTTCGTATAATTGCTTAATTTCCAACAGCCGCTGAATTTCGGCATCTGAGTAGATTCTGGCCCCTTGTTTTGAACGAGGGATATCAAGTAAATCATGTAAATTTTTCTCCCACTGACGTATGATCTTTGGTGCTAAATTTATTTTCTTAGAAACCTCTTCTAAGGTATAAGCTTTCATGGAAAACCATTCCTTTCTAAAGAATTTCAGAATTTCAGGAATAAATTTTGATTAAAGTAATAATTCACACTCGATACCGTATTTTCCTGCTGCTTGACAAAAGCTATCAAAACAAGACCAAAATCAAGAAATAACAACATATTTTTTATGAAAAGGGTTAAAAGGGAAGCTATAGAAATTTTGAGAAAACTCTTCGATGTGCCAATATTTTAAGAATTTGGCGAATATCCTTAAAGGGAGGGGGGATTTTCTTTGGCGGTCTCATTAACTGTATGGGAAGAGCATTTTTTTTGGCTGGAAATTTTACAAGATCATGCGATTTTTGTCCGCGATCATTTATCTGCTACTCATAAAAAGGAAATTGAATTTGCGGAAAGATTTATTCAATCATTTGCCGGCTTACTTCATAACCTCCAGCAATTAAATCCTAATTCGGGTTACGTGACAAATGAAATGATTACTTTCGCTAGACAAGTATACCCTGTTGCTTATGAATATTATCGTTTCGAAGGTAAAATGCAAAACCTGAGAATCAAAAACGAGATTAACCTAAATTTGTCACCTACCTATTTAAATGGAACCTTAAGTGAAAATCAAGAATATTTACGGTTATTAACGGATTATATAAATGGCCGGAAACCTGTTCCACTTAGGCTGGATCAACTGCTGGATTTGTGGCTTGATGATCAATTAGGTCATATTGTTTTATTGAGAAATGTAACGGACCCAATCGAATTGGAAGTGGAACATCAAACCAACCTTTACGCACAGAAGTTTCAGATGTTTATCCTGCAAAATCATCATATAAAAGGATACTTACGATTTATTGAGGAGGGATTTCCGCGCCAGCAGGAATTAGCGTTAGAGGTGGGGAGGACGGTAATTGAAATGAATTTATATATTACATCAGTTGTAGAAAGATACAAAGGAAAGAAAATCTTAAATAAAACTACTTTAAGATTTCTAGAACATCATTTCCCAGAAACATGTTATTTCCTTAAAAAATTAGCTGAATTTGCACCGGAGCTTAAACTAGAAACTTCACATTGTTCATTAAAAAAGCCATCATTTGAATAGTATGATCGGATCAACATAGTCCTTTTTAGGAAGGCAACAATTGAATTCCCTGCTAAAAGGACTTCCTATTTTCAATTAACCATTATAAACCTATCTTGCATATATTGATTACCAAAAGTAGGCAAGGGTGGGGGCAAATGATCACAGCAAAGATAGGGAGTAAATCGTACCGAATACCAAATAACCTCGAGGAATATTTTAACATGTTCCGCCAGCATGTCATTGGCATTCAACATGAATTCATGTCTCCTTACGGCCCACAGAGAATCATATATGGAGATTGGACTGCAAGCGGAAGACTTTATCGGCCAATTGAACAAAAAATTTCTGAAGTGTTTGGCCCTTATATGGCCAATACGCATACGGAATCCAATGTGACCAGTTTAATGATGACCGGAATTTACAAACAATCGAAAAAAATCATCAAAGAACATGTGAATGCAGATCAACATGATGTTGTAGTTCTCGATGGCTTTGGAATGACCTCGGTGATGAATAAATTTCAGCGAATCTTGGGTTTAAGAGTGCATGAACGGTGGAAGGAACGACTCAAGCTTTCCGAAAAAGAACGGCCAGTTGTTTTTTTAACTCATATGGAACATCATTCGAATCATACTTCCTGGCTTGAAACAGTGGCAGATGTCGAACTGATTCGTCCAGATTCAAACGGTTATGTTGATGCTCTTCATTTAAAAGAACTTTTACAGCGATATCAGGACCGGGCGCTGAAAATTGGCTCCTTTACAGCCTGTTCCAATGTGACTGGCATTCAAACTCCTTACCATCAATTGGCTAAAATCATGCATCAGCATGGCGGGATTTGTTTTGTCGATTTTGCGGCTTCGGCACCATATGTAAAAATCGACATGCACCCAGAAGATCCTCTCGAAAAGCTGGATGCTATCTTTTTCTCACCGCATAAATTTTTGGGAGGGCCGGGTACGAGCGGGGTATTAGTATTTGATTCCAGGCTTTATATGAATAAAGTTCCTGACCATCCAGGAGGGGGAACTGTTACTTGGACGAATCCATGGGGGGGACATCAGTATTACGATGAAATTGAATTGCGTGAGGACGGAGGCACTCCAGGGATTCTGCAAGCTATCCGAATTGCTCTTGCCCTAAATTTAAAAGAGCAAATGGGTGTAGAAAATATGATAAAAAGGGAGAAAGAACAGTTATCCTTGCTGCTTCCACTTTTGGAAGAAATACCTGACGTTCATATTTTTGAAGGGCATATTAAGGATCGGCTGGGAATTGTTTCGTTTTATGTTGAGAACATCCATTATAATTTAATTGTCCGGTTATTAAATGACCGGTATGGCATCCAGGTAAGGGGAGGGTGTTCTTGTGCTGGAACCTATGGGCATTATCTGTTTCACCTTAATCAAACCTCTTCAAAGAAGATTACCGACCAAATTGATCAAGGAGATTTGTCTACAAAGCCGGGGTGGATCCGTTTTTCTCTGCATCCGATCATGACCAATGAAGAAATACTTTTATTTGCTCACGCCATAAAAGAAATTATTCGAAATATAGAAAAATGGAAAAAGGATTATATCTATGATATTGCTAGCAATGACTATTTTTATATTCACTTCGTCAGGGAAGACATGGCACCGTTATTCAGAATGGAATGAGAAAGGAAAAATGTGGATTGGTGGGATATGTTAATAAATAAAAGGCGGGATCCGATATGATTCATATTGTAAAGCCCGGTGAAACGCTGTCAAGCATCGCATTTGATTACCGGGTCAGTCTCCACAGCCTAATCGCCGCTAATCCGGGAGTCAGGCATTTATATGTTGGACAAATATTACAAATACTAGGAATACCTGATCCAAATACAATTTCTTATACCATCAAAGTTTCAGTTGGGAAAAGGAGACTTACATTATATCATAATGGGAAATTGGTAAAAATTTATCCGATTGCAGTAGGCAAAATGCTTACCAGAACACCAGTTGGTGAATTTATCATTGTAAATCGGCAATTAAATCCCGGCGGTCCATTTGGGGTAATGTGGCTTTCTCTTTCTAAGCAAGGCTACGGCATACACGGAACAAATGACCCTAGCTCGATTGGCAAAGCTGTTTCTCATGGATGTATCAGAATGTACAATCGGGACGTACTGCAGCTGGCGGATATTGTACCAAATGGAACAAGAGTCATAATTGAACCGTAATAAGTGTAAGTTAAAAGCAGAAAACTCTCCAAAAATCCGGAGGAATTTTCTGCTTTTTTATATAAATTGTTCGAATGCGCGTCTTTAGGATAACGTAGTTATAGAGATTAAAGTTTCATGTTAAGGAGGGAATGGCAGGATGGATCATGTGCCAAATATAGATTGGCAGCTTGAACAGGAACGTGTTCATAAAGTTGTCAATGAAATTGATAAAAAAATCCACAAATTGATGGTTAATACCGGAAGAATCGGCAGGGATGTGCTTGAACTTCGTAAAACCTTCTGGGAAGATGTTACTGTGAATCTGGATGAACCTGATGATATGATTGAAACTGCTGCAAGTATGAAACAACAGGCGGAGCTGCTATCTGAGCGGGAACGAACATGCGGACAAAGAATTTCTCAGCTTAAAACCCTCCATAGACTTAAAGATTCACCTTATTTTGGTTGGATTGATTTTTTAGAAGAAGGAGAACGAACAGAAGATAAAGTTTATATTGGAATCGCATCATTAATGGACGAAAATGATGAAACTTTCCTTATTTATGATTGGCGTACTCCAATATCCAGTCTTTATTATGACTATCCGCCGGGACCAGCTCATTATCAGACTCCTGAAGGCAGCATTCAAGGTGAAATGAAATTAAAGCGGCAATTTATCATCAATGCTTCCGAAATTAAAGGAATGTTTGACATAGGTATTACAATTGGTGACGAAATGCTCCAAGAAGTATTAGGGGCAGGTGCCAGTACCCAAATGAAAAGTATTGTAGCGACGATTCAGCAGGAACAAAATGCGATTATCCGTAACGAAAAGAGTAAAGTACTGATTGTCCAAGGAGTTGCAGGCAGTGGAAAGACATCCGCAGCCTTGCAGAGAGTCGCCTATTTATTGTATCGGCACCGGGGAACATTATAATCAGAAAATATTCTTCTCTTTTCTCCGAATCCATTGTTTAATAGCTATGTGGCCACCGTATTACCGGAATTGGGTGAGGAGAATATGCAGCAGGCAACCTTTCAGGAATATTTGTTAAACCGGATCGGTAGAGATTTTGAAGTGGAAGCCCCTTTTATGCAACTAGAATATTTGTTAACGGCAAAAGAGGATCAACAATACCAAAGAAGAGTGAATGGCATACGATTTAAAGCAAGTCGTGATTTTAAACAAATGATGGACCGTTATGCAGCCCAATTATCGGAATCTGGCCTGATTTTTAAAGATTTACTGTTTAGAGGTGACCTGCTGATTTCAAAAAAGGAAATTTGTGATTATTTTTATTCATTAGAACAAAGTTTTTCGATTCCCAATCGCATACAACTTGTTCAAGATTGGCTTCTAAAGGAATTAAAACGCTGTGTGAAACGAGAACGCAGCAAGAGCTGGGTTGATGAGGAAATTCAGTATTTAGAGAAAGAGGATTATTTAGCAAGTTATAAAAAACTGGAAGAAACACAACGATTTACAGTAAATACATTTGATGATTTTGAACGGGAACAAAGGTTTCTATCGGATATGGTCGTGAAAGAACGTTTTAAGCCATTATTTGTCATGGTGAAAAGTTTAAAATTTATTGATATGCCGTGCGTTTATTTGCAGTTTTATAATTGGAATAAGGATTTAACAGTTAGACTGCCGGATGATTGGGAACAAATCAAAGAGCAGACGATCAAACGGATAGAGAGAAATGTTATTCCATACGAAGATGCGATTCCCTTCGTTTATTTGCAGGAGCTGATAGAAGGAAGGAAAAACAATACATCCATTCGGCATATTTTCATTGATGAAGCTCAAGATTATACACCGATTCAATTTGCGTTTATTCAAAAAATTCTTCCCTATAGTAAAATGACGTTATTAGGTGATTTTAACCAAGCCATTTTCCCAGGGGCAACTGGGGCCGAAACCGTTATTACGGATTTGGCTTGTGCTTAGGATACAGAAACTTTCTTTCTAACAAGAACATATCGTTCCACCAAAGAAATTGTTGAATTTACGAGGGAATTGATTGAAAATGGCAATCAAATTATTCCGTTTAACAGACCTGGAAACAAACCGACAGTTGCTTTAATCGATCAAAAGGAATTAAAAGCAATGATACGGGAAAAAATTAACCAATTCCAGGATGAAGGTTTTCAGACGATTGCCATCATTTGCAGGACAGCGGAGGGGAGTGCCAAAGCTTATGAACTGCTTCAAAACGAGTTCCATGTTCATTTAATTGAAAAAGCAACTCTTTCCTATGAAAAAGGGATTCTGATCATTCCATCCTACCTAGCAAAAGGGATTGAATTTGATGCTGTTATCGTTTATGATAGTTCCCAATACGCCCGGGAAAGTGAGCGGAAATTATTTTACACAGTATGTACTAGGGCGATGCACAAACTGCATCTGTTTGCAACAGAAGGAATCACCTCACTGATGAAACAGGTGCCGACAGAATTGTATTCGATTGAACAGGTGAAATCCCATTATTAACGAAAAAATCTGATAAGTTTTGTTAGATTTGCGAATTCCATATGTTTTTAATATAATATGGAAGGGATAAAAGTCAATCAGCACCAAATATGGACAATGGCCTTTCGTCCCATCGGGATGGAAGGTTATTTTTTATCTGATACATATAAGATTTAGGAGGAACCCTCAATGAAACGAGCCTTAGTGAAGGAATTGTACAGAAACACGGAAAGTTTTATTGACCAAAAGGTACAAGTATCAGGGTGGATTCGTACCATTCGAGATTCCAAAACTTTTGGTTTTATTGAATTAAATGATGGTAGCTTCTTTAAAAGTGTTCAGATTGTCTTTGATGAACAATTAAACAATTTCAAAGAGATTGCCAAACTGCCCATCAGTTCATCCATAAAAGTGGAAGGAGATTTTATCCATACTCCAAATGCTAAACAGCCATTTGAAATTAAAGCATCAAGGATTGCGATTGAAGGAACTTCCAGTGTAGATTATCCGCTGCAAAAGAAAAGACATACATTTGAATATTTAAGAACCATTGCTCACCTAAGGCCGAGAACCAATACCTTTTCTGCCGTATTTCGTGTGAGGTCATTAGCTGCTTATGCAATTCATAAATTCTTCCAAGATAAAGGTTTTGTTTATGTGAACACGCCAATCATTACTGGAAGTGACACAGAAGGTGCCGGTGAAATGTTTAGAGTCACCAATTTGGATTTGGACAACCTTCCGAAAACTGATGAAGGAAAAGTAGATACTTCAAAAGACTTCTTTGGCAGAGAAACCAATTTGACGGTAAGCGGACAGCTGCCTGCCGAAGCCTTTGCACTTGCTTTCCGGAATGTTTATACATTTGGCCCTACATTTAGAGCGGAAAATTCGAATACAGCCAGACACGCAGCCGAATTTTGGATGATTGAGCCAGAAATGGCATTTGCTGAATTGCCGGACATTATGGAAATAGGCGAAGAAATGGTGAAATACGTCATTGGATATGTTTTGGAACAAGCACCAGAAGAAATGAATTTCTTTAACAGTTTCGTTGAAAAAGGATTATTGGAGCGCCTAAATAATGCCTATACCGCAGATTTTGGCCGAGTTACCTACACTGAAGCCATTAGACTGCTACAAGATTCCGGAGAACAATTTGTTTACCCGGTTGAGTGGGGGGCAGACCTTCAAACAGAGCATGAACGCTATTTATGTGAAAAAATATTCCAAAAACCTGTGTTCGTTACAGACTATCCAAAAGAAATTAAAGCTTTTTACATGAGGTTAAATGAGGATGGCAAGACCGTGGCGGCAACCGATTTACTTGTACCGGGGATTGGCGAATTGATCGGCGGAAGCCAGCGTGAAGAACGGGAAGATGTTTTGACAGCAAAAATTAAAGAATTGGGAATGAATGAAGAAGATTATTGGTGGTACTTGGAATTAAGGAAATATGGCGGAACAAAGCATTCAGGTTATGGACTTGGTTTTGAACGTTTACTCATGTACTTAACCGGAATGAGTAATATCCGTGATGTTATTCCGTTTCCAAGAACACCTGGAAATGCAGAATTTTAATTCATTTAGGGTCCTAAAATTTTTAGGGCTCTTTTCTATAACCATAAAAAAAGGCTCCTAATTGGAGCCATTTCTTATGGTTTTGTGCTTAAATCACATTGCTCTAATGGAATGATTTTTGTTTTCTTAATAAATTTGTAGGCAAACCATGTAATAAAGAATAGAGGAAGTCCGATATAGGATACGAGTGCTCCGTACCAATCGATATGATCACCGGTAAAAGCAGAATAGTTTTGCCCTAGTACGACGAAGGCGCAGACGGCAAAGGCAAAAATAGGCCCGAATGGGAATAATTTTGCTTTAAATGGCAATTCATTTAAATTCTTTCCTTGTGCTTTAAACGCCCTGCGGAAACGGTAATGGCAGACTGCAATTCCGAGCCATGCGATAAATCCGGACATCCCCGAAGCATTAAGCAGCCAGTTGTACACTGTACCGTCTCCAAACAACGAAGCCAGAAATGCAAGCGTTCCAACCAGTGTAGTAACAATTAACGCATTTACAGGTACGCCTCTTTTATTTAATTTACCAAGAAATTTTGGTGCTTTCCCTTCACGTGCCAAATCCCACAACATTCTTGTAGAGGCATACATACCTGAATTTCCTGCTGACAATACAGCAGTCAAAATTACGGCATTCATAACAGAAGCAGCAAAGGCAATTCCAGCCTTTTGAAATACAATTGTAAATGGGCTGACAGTTACATCACTGTTGGCTAGATTATGGTTCGTATAAGGAATTAATAGCCCAATGACGAGAATGGCTAATACATAGAACAATAAAATCCGCCAAAAAACTGATTTCACTGCACGAGGAATGGATTTTTGTGGATCATCTGTTTCACCGGCTGCTACGCCTAAGAGCTCCGTTCCTTGGAAAGAAAAGCCCGCTGCCATAAAAATCCCCAGCATAGCCATAAAACCGCCATGGAATGGGGCATCCCCTATACTGAAGTTTTTAAAGCCTATTGTATGACCTCCCATAATACCAAGGATCATTAGGACACCTGCAATGATAAAAATAATAACAGTAACGACTTTAATTAACGAGAACCAATATTCTGCTTCTCCGAAACCTTTTACAGAAAGATAATTTAATAAAAACATGATAACTAAGAAAAGTCCGCTCCATAATAAGGACGAAGAGTGTGGGAACCAAAATTTCATAATCATTGTAACAGCTGAAAGTTCAGCTGCAATGGTGATAGCCCAGTTATACCAATAGTTCCAGCCAAGCGCAAACCCGAGTGACGGATCGACAAATTTCGAGGCATACGTGCTAAAGCTGCCTGCAACCGGCATATAGGCCCCCATTTCTGCCAGGCTCTGCATTAAAAAGTAAACCATAATGCCAATCACGATGTAGGAAACAATTGCTCCGCCAGGCCCGGCAGAATGGATCGCACCGCCACTTGCAAGGAACAGACCGGTTCCGATCGTTCCGCCAAGGGAAATCATCATCAGATGGCGGGATTTTAACTGTCGTCTTAATTGGCTCGTTTCTGATTGCGCAACCGATAATTCGGTATACGTACTTTCATCTTGTACATGAACTGATTGCATCGTTTTGACTCCTTTTTCATTAGTATAAAGGAAGGAGCTTGGAATAAAAAAATGCCACCGAAGTAGATTCGCTGACTATTTCTATGCCCCGCATCATACCTTCCGAAAGATAGCTCAACACGAACAGTTGGTAAGGGTTGTTCGTGACAGTTCTGCCCCTGTTCGGAGACAGCCCCAGCATGCTGTACCAGAGATCACAGCACACTTCGGCGGTTTTCCCTTTCAGGCGGAGTCAGCAACATCTCTGGATCTCGTCCGTCTTACTCATAAAAACCGCGACCTCTACCCCATCGGTCTGATGAGGATTTGTTATTAAATTTACTATAATAATATACTATAAATAGTTAATGGAAGTTGTCAACATAAAAATTTTCCAGTTTCAATAGAAGTTGTCAAAGTTTGACGAAATTAACTTGCTAATAGTAAGATGACTTCGGAAATAATTTCAAAAGGAGAAATGAATATGACCAAATCTTCAATCGTTAAAAGTTTATCTGAAGTAATCAAAGAACGTCATTCCGTCAGAAAGTATGATCCGAACTTTTCGATTCCAAAAGAGGAAATAGAAGATATCTTGAAAGAAGCGGTACTTGCTCCTTCATCCAGTAACCTACAGCCTTGGCGTTTTATTGTTATTCAGGACCAAGAAGAAAAGAAAGAACTCAAGAAAATCGCTTTTAATCAAGAACAAGTAGAAACCGCCTCTGCGGTGATTGCTATCTTAGGCGATAAAGAAATGTTTAAAAGCATCGAAAAAGTATATCAGAGCGCTTTTGAAGCTGGATTTTTAGATGAAACAAGGAGAGATTTATTAATAAAAAGTGCTAATAATCTTTACCCAAATGCACCCGAAGAACTCCGAAAAGAAATCGCTATATTTGACGCAGGACTTGTTTCCATGCAAATCATGCTAATTGCCAAAGACAGAGGGTATGATACCGTTCCAATGGGCGGTTTTAACAAGGAACAATTTGCGAGAAAATATAATGTTCCTGAACGGTATTTCCCAATTATTTTACTACCGATTGGTAAAGCGGCCGCTCCGGCGCATAAAACAACAAGGCTGCCGTTGGAAGATCTTTTAATTGAATATATTTAAAAGGGCTATCCGCAAGCGGTGATTCGGTTCAAATATTAGCATAAGCATAACCCAAGAATGCTGTTAAATCAGTATTCTTGGGTTTTTATTTTACTCTCAAATGGACCTTTTAGACCAAGCCCTTTTCATGTTTTAGGGAAATGGTATTGCCTAATAAAATTCAAAAGTAATTTTTATACTATATAAAATTGTAAGAAATTTGCTAAAATAATAAAGTTGAATAATAAATGTAAAGGGGAAGAGGAAATATGCGGTCAATTATCTTAGGCATCTTGGCTGCCTTCTTTTTTGCGTTTACTTTTATCCTAAATCGGGCGATGGATCTTGCAGGCGGAAGCTGGATTTGGAGTGCATCATTAAGATATTTCTTTATGATCCCTTTTCTCTTCCTGATTGTACTGGCGAGGAAAAACCTCAAACCATTGCTACATGAAATGAAACGTCAGCCATTACCTTGGCTGATTTGGAGTTCGGTGGGGTTTGGATTGTTTTATGCACCTCTTTGTTTTTCAGCTGCCTATGCCCCGGGATGGCTCATAGCTGCCACATGGCAAATTACCATTATTTCCGGATCATTATTAGCGCCGCTTTTCTATGAAACGGTACAAACAAAAACAGGAGTTGTTCAAATTAGGGGCAAAATACCTTTTAAGGGATTGTCCATGTCCTTGATTATACTGTTGGGAATTATCCTTATGCAAATTCAGCAAACTGGGCACTTATCCATTTCAGCTATCATGATGGGAGTATTGCCTGTCGTGATCGCCTCAATTGCCTATCCGCTTGGAAATCGAAAAATGATGGATGTGTGCGCAGGAAGACTGGATGTGTTTCAACGGGTGCTGGGCATGACAATAGCAAGCTTGCCGTTATGGATAGGATTATCTGTTTATGGAGTTATTACAGTAGGTCTGCCAAGTGCCGGTCAAACGTTTCAATCCGGTATAGTAGCCATTTCTTCCTGGGTGATCGCTACTGTTTTATTTTTTCAGGCAACAGACCTTGTTAGGGGAAATATGCAAAAACTTGCCGCAGTTGAAGCAACTCAGTCCATGGAGGTTTTGTTCGCATTGCTAGGTGAATTATTCCTGTTAAAATCAACAATGCCCACAATGGTTTCATGGTTAGGTGTCGTCCTTGTTATGGGAGGTATGGTACTGCACAGCTATGTGTCTCATAAACAGGACGTACCGGGCTGTAACGAAATAAGTGCATAAATTTGCAAAATAAAAATCCTTATCTAACATTTTCGTGATAAGGATTTATTTAAAGTAAAGTATAAATTTCGACTTCGAAAATTGTCCAGCGCAAGCGGCCTAGCCCCTCGGGACAAATAACCTTCAGCCCTAAAAGTCCAAAAACCAGACATTTAGGGCTGAAAAACATTTGCCTGTCGGGGCTGATCAAGGCGCTTTTCGCATTGCTTGTTGCATTTAGCCGTTTAAATAAGGGTGAAGCTTATCAATTGCCTCCTGAAGTAGGGCAGCATTTTTTTTATACATTTCTTTTGATTTTTCACAAGTCGTTGACAGAGAAAAAATTTCCAAGTCAGCTTGCACTTTTTTTAGTGTTGCTGCTAGAAGCGGTCTGGTGGTTGGCTGTGGAACTTGAAGCTTATCTTCATATAGATCTACTGTTAAATCCCCGTATGAATCTACTTGGCCGAGAAATACATTATCAAGGGTTACATTCAATTTTTCTAATTCTGTGTAAAGCCACCCTCTGCCTTTTCCGGTCCAGCGCAATGCTTCATCGATAATCTTCCCATCCATGATGACAGTTTGTGGCTCTTTCTCATTTGCCATTTTCATTCCTAAATCTTTCGGTGTTAATGGCTGATTCTCTTTTTTCAATAAAGCACTTAAATTCCCTCTAGGTTCAATAACAGCATATTCCACGTCAGCAACTTTGAAAATGCCTCTCTGCCGAAGGAGAGCGGAAATTTCATCAATCGTGTACTTTTCTTTCTTTAAATTTTCTTCAAGAATTTTTCCATCTTTAATGACAACCGTACCTTTTCCTTCGACAATATCACGGAATTTTTTACTATGTAATGAAAAATAGTCTACAAAAAATGTCACAAGTCCAAATACAATAATGGCCAATGCCCCGTGATAGGCGTTGCTTTCCAATCCTGTTACTACTTCGCCGGCAATACTCCCAATCGTAATACCTGCAACATATTCGAAAAAAGAAAGTTCGGAAATTTGTTTCTTTCCAAGAATTTTTGTAGTAATAAACAAAAGCAGTAAGAAAATGATTGATCGGGTTATAATAAATATCCATCCTGGCATCGTTTTTCACCTCATGATGTCATGAGCCGCTGTACTGCGGTTCTTGGCGTTCAAGTTCCAATACACGATATTGCAAATCTTTTTTAATTGTTCCAACAGTTAACGTTACTTCATGAAAAACTGCCTGCGCTTCTTTGTCTAATGAATTTAAAGCAAGTGATGACAGTTGTGCTTCAATATCTTTTAATGTGGCGAGGCATTGTTTAACATTGGATCCAACGGTCAACTTCGATCATCCTTTCCATTCAAAGTGGATAAATATAAAAAATGAAAAGGGGTTGGCTAGAGTCGCCAACCGTATTTATTATTGATTGTACTGTGGTTCTTCCGCTGTAATTTCTTGAAGGCGCGGCTCGATGCTGTCAATAATGGTTTGGGTTTGCTGAGCGGCTTGTTGGTAAAGCTGTTTCGCATTTTTGTTTTCAGTTTGTAATGCAAATTGTTCAAAGCTAGCTTGTACACCTTTTAGTCCAGCTAATGTTTGTTTTACTTGTGTTCCTACAGTCATTTTATTACCTTCCTTCCTAATTGAATCGATGTTACAAAGGTAGTATGTAACTCATTTAAAAGCTTATGTACAGTTTGGATGTCCAAAAAAAGGAAGTGTTAACAAAGTGCTGTTTCTTAATTTTCTTACGAAAATTCGTAAAGGTTTCCATTACTAATAAGGGGCTTGTATGTTTTTAGTAAAAGAAACAGGATGAAATGTTAAAAATTTTATTGTTGACATACTAATGCATAACTGTTTATAATTCTAAAGTCTATCAAATATTTCGCATGCGAAATATTTTAGCAAAAATAGTTAGATTACCAAAGAGAAGGAGGCTATAATGAACCCCCTCAATAATGAAATTCTCGAATCGTTTGCAGAAATCAATCGGGCGATTTTTAAATTAGTGAAAGCTGATGCAGATCAAGTAGGACTTACAGTTGTTCAGTTAAAAGCACTTCATCTTATCCATTTAAGTCCAAATATTGGTTTAGGGGATTTAGCTGAAAAACTGAAATCGACAAATAGTACTGTTAGCGGGGTAATTGACCGCCTTGTTCAACACAACTTGGTCGAACGAATTGTTCCGCCGGAGAACCGCAGAGCCGTTTCACTCCATCTTACAGATAAAGGGAGGGAAATATTAAAGTATTTTGAAACCCGTTCTTTATTTATGAAAAAGAAGGATGAACTGCTAAATATGCCAGAAAAGGATATTGAGCAATTATTGCATTTACACAAAAAAATATTATCAATACTTAATTGGGAGGAAACAAAATGAAGCTGGGAAAAATGATTATTTTAAATGTGATCATTTTAATCGTATTAGTAGGCGGTGGATTTGGAGCTTATGCGTATTTCAATAATGCAATGAATTATTTGTCTACAGATAATGCCTCAATAGCAGGGCAGCAAGTTTCGATTGTTGCACCAGCAACAGGTAAATTAACTGATTGGGACGTTAAAGTTGGAAGTTCCTTCGCAAAAGATCAGCAACTTGGTTCGATTGCTTCAGCCGGAGCAGGTGCTGGTGCTCAAGCAGCACCGACGAATGTTCCAATCACTATGCCAACTAAGGCAACGGTTGTTCAAAATAACGTAGTTAAAGATTCTTTTGTTGCGGCCGGCACCCCTTTAGCTACGGCATATGATATGAGCAATTTATGGGTAACAGCCAACATCGATGAAACGAAGATCAACGATGTAGCAACAAATCAAGATGTTGATATTTATGTAGATGCTTTCCCGAACACTCCATTAAAAGGAAAGGTAGACACAATCGGATTAGCAACGGCATCAACTTTCTCATTGCTACCAAGTAGTAATACTAGTGGGAATTTTACAAAAGTTACTCAAGTAGTTCCTGTCAAAATCACAATTGATGATACAAAAGGTTTGAACCTTGTTCCTGGTATGAACGTCACCGTGAGAATTCATAAGTAGGTGATATGATGTCTATTATAATCACGGTTTACATTATAATTGCTGTGCTTGTGCTAATCTTGATTAATTATCTGCTTACAAAGCGCGGCAAGAATCGAACGAGTAAAAGAACACAGACTGAATCAATGGTTCAAATGGAAACAAGCAATGAAAGGGTTGAGCCGGAAGAACCGGAAATGCCGGCTCACCTTGAAATAAACAAACCTATTCCGGATGCTCGAACAGAGAAGAATAATACTTTCGAAGAACCTGTTGCAGATATGCTGAAAGAATCAGCAGTTGCTGAGCCTGCACTTGAATATGTTCAGTCAGATGTTGAATTGAAAAAGGAAGATCCAGAACGAGTAAAATCACGGACGGAAGAAGCAAAAAAGGGCATCAACAAAGGGAGAGTAATGGTAGCAGTTATGCTTGGTGCATTTGTTGCTATTCTAAATCAAACCTTGCTTAATGTGGCCATTCCTCACATTATGAACGATTTAGGAGTATCAGCAAATACAGTACAGTGGCTGTCGACAGGTTATATGTTAGTTAACGGAATCTTTATTCCGATTACAGCATTCTTAATTGATAAATTTGGAACAAAAAAATTATTTACAGCGGCGATGATCTTTTTTACAGCAGGCTCAATCATATGTTCAATTTCAACTAACTTTAGTTTGCTGATGACAGGCAGGATTGTTCAAGCTGCCGGTGCTGGAATTATTATGCCGCTGTTAATGACCATTATTTTTGCTCTCTATCCTCCTGAAAAACGTGGGGCAGCAATGGGGGTCATGGGAATTGTCATGATTTTTGCCCCTGCTGTTGGTCCTACGTTATCAGGATGGCTGATTCTCCATTATTCTTGGAGACTGTTGTTTGATATTGTTATTCCAATTGGGACTCTCGATATCATCCTTTGTTTAGTGTGGCTGAGGGATGTTACAGAAAGAACGAATCCTAAATTTGATTTTCTTGGATTTATTTTCTCATCAATTGGATTTGGATTTCTGTTATATGGGTTTAGTGAAGCGGGAAATGACGGCTGGTCGAGCGGAACGGTTATTTCATCGCTGGTGATAGCGATTATTGCCCTGATCGCCTTTGTCATCCGTGAGCTTACAACAGAAAAACCAATGCTGGAACTTCGTGTATTTAAATATGATATATTTTCTTTAACGACAATCATAAGTATGATTATCAATATGGCCATGATGGGTGCCATGATTTTGCTGCCAATTTATTTGCAGAACATTCGCGGGTATACTGCCCTTCAATCAGGTTTGTTACTGCTTCCAGGAGCCATCATAATGGGGATTATGTCCCCGATTTCAGGGAAGTTATTTGACAAAATTGGCTCAAGACCCCTAGCAATCGTTGGATTAGCGATCACAGTAATTACTACATGGCAATTTACAAAACTGAGTATGTCAACATCTTATAGTCATATTCTGTTACTGTACGTTTTCCGGATGTTTGGGATGTCATTCTTGATGATGACGGTTATGACCGAAGGGTTGAACCAGTTACCTCGCCATCTTGCATCCCATGGTACAGCTGCTTCGAACACAGCCAGAACGGTTGCCGGAAGTATTGGAACCGCCTTTCTTGTCACCATTATGTCTACTAGACAATCTTTTCATTATGGGGATTATCAAAGTGTGGTTACCAGTACAAATCCTTTCATTGCCGGTAAATTCGCCCAATTGGGTCAAGGCTTAGCCGCCGTTGCCCATCTTCCAGCTGGTGCAGGACAACAACTCGCCACCTCTGTACTCTATGGGCAAGCAATGCAGCAAGCAACAATTGAGGGGATTAACGATGCTTTTGTTGTCGCGACGGGAATTGCCGTAGTTGCCTTAATCCTCGCTTTCTTTATTAAACGGTCACGTGTAAATACACAGAAATAGAACAAGAGGGGCTG
>NZ_BCUZ01000034.1 GCF_001591485.1 Neobacillus fumarioli NBRC 102428
TTTAGCAGGAATCCTTCCGCCTATTTTTATCAACGGCCCGCTTAATGGTGCTTTTTGAATACTGCCTTTCCCCTCTTCCTTCCCGGTAGCCGAGATCTTCAGCCAGCTTTCTTTCCACAACTCCGTCTCCAACATATCCCAATACAACTTCACCTTTTTGTTCATTCTTCATCTTTTATGTATAAAACTGAAGGCAAAAAGGATACGGTCGGTTGAATTTTTTTCAAAAAAAAATCCCGGGCATAAAATGCCAGCGAGTGTGCAATGTTAGATGAAATTTAAACAGCAAAACCGGTTTGCGGCATTTGTTGTAAAGCAGACTAAAATAATGAAACATCCTTTCGTTAAATCCTGTCTGAGCATAGCTTTGCAGTTCCACATGTATAATAATAATAGTTTCGTATCCTTTTAATTTTGTCTCAACTAATCTCGCCACCGGTTCTCTCCTTCAATTAAATCGGTGAACATTTCTTCAGATAATGGCTTAATCGTAGAAAAATCAATCTGATGATGAATTTCTGGAAAGAACAACTGTAAAAATTCCTCAAAAAAGGTATGATCATGGAATGATTTTCGCCAGAAAAAGATTCTTTTTCGAATTATTGAGGTCACAAAAGGAGCCGTGAATATTACATTTGGTTTTGGAAAAAAGATTAAGTTTGACCATATTGGTTTTTTAGTCTCGGAGGAAGAAAAAAATGCCATATGCAAAAATGCTGAAAAAATGCATTGGGAACTTGACCGTAGCGAACGGAGAACCTTCATAACAACACCTTATCAGTTTAGAATTGAACTTCAAACCAACACTGATATCATAGAATCCATGAATGATCACACAAGAATTCAAAAAGCTAACATTAGTTACGAAAAAGGAAGGATTAGAAGCGGATCTATCCACTTTGTTTGGAAAATCTGTAAGTACGATTCTTCCAGAATCCGGCAAGGAAGTGACCCTTAAAGAAGCTGTTATACAGGGGTTCTTATCTTCAGATCGTGTGGACCCAAATGGAGTTCGAATTTTAAACTAATTGCAGGAATAAAGTATACTTAATTGTCGCATCCGTGCGTTTATCAAATTCTCTTGAACGGAACCCGAACGTAACAAAGACCTTCACTTCATATGGCGAAATAATTTGGGCATCTGTATCAATGGTTGTTCGAAAAAACATCCCTTCCTGATCGGTAAAACCATAATCAAAGCCCCTTAATACACAGCTTGCTTGATATACCCGATATGGATAGGTATGGTAAGTGCGAGAGACGGTTCTTCCTTTCTCCAAGGCTTCTGGAAATCGAACGACATCGTTGATTATATTCAGCATACATATCACCTCTAGGAATATGTATGCCATTTTTATCTTTTTAAAACCAAGGTTTTTATCGATACCAATCCGCCTTTTCCATATTGACAAACGGGATCTCCGTGTCAACCTCCCCCTCCATCTTTTCAATCGGGAGGTCTTCCCCATCCAGCCATTTGGAAAACTCCAACGTATACGGTTCCTGGCCGCTGCCCAAGACAAACCACGCTTTTAATTCTTGCGGAAAATAGGCGGCAGTGTGAATCGTTCCTGCCCAGCTTTCATATAGTTTGGAGAACACGCCATGATCCGGGTCATTTAACAGCCGAAATGCCTCGTTTCCGTCCAAATCATTCAATTGGTTATTTTTCATTATTTCCAATCTCTTTTTCGAATCATCCAGCTTGTAACGGTTTTCCTCAGTCATGATTTCAAAATGATTGGTGCATAAAGATCCTTGCCGGACTTCGACCCTTCTCGGAGATGTTTCCACAATATACGGTATTTGGCACTTTCGATCAAATAACACGTAGCTGAAGGAACCGCGGTGACGAATTTCTTTCAGCAAGTCTACGGCTTCTTCGGTATTGGCGCAAAGTTCAAGGATCAGTCTGCCAATCATATAGCATACAAATCCGTCCCCCGGACGTTTCCGATTCATAAACGTATACCCCATCGCAAGACCTTTTTCATTTAACCCGTCACTTCGCCCGGTAATTTTCTGACTTGGCCCCATGGCCGCATAGCCTCCGTCCGTTGGCTGGTAAAGGATAAAACGCCCGTCATATGTTTTCGGATGATAATCATAATTGCGGATCATATAGTTGTTTCCTACGTAAATAGAACAGCCCGAAGGAGGAATATTCACCCGGTATCCGCCAAATTCCAGCAAGACCCGTTCCATCGGCCATTCCAAAGCATCCCTAAATCCCAGCAATTCTTCCCAAATAAACGGCGCTAATCGCTTGAAAACTTGTCTAGTCTCATCCATATGGATCCTAAAAAGAGGCTTTCTCACTTTCCATTGACGTTCCCGGTTTTTGATTAAAATCGAATCTTTCAACAGCTCTCCCTGTTTAAATCCAAAATCATAATGAGAACCGCGAAATGGAATAACATCTGCAAAAATTTTCTTCATGTTGGATTCTCCGTTTTTTAATTTCACTATATCATGATTTTAATTGCTTCTCCATGCAAGGTAACTTGACAAGTATCTATTTAATCTTTGCTGGATCAACACGGTCTAGTTAGATTCTCCAATATATTTTTGCAATTATCTAAATATATTTATAGGAATATTTTGAATTAGCTTATGCTTACATAAATAAACAAGATTATAATAAAAGTTGAAATACTTCAAATTTGGAGGTTTTGATTTGAGAGTCGCTATTGCCCAATTATCTACCAGTGTTGATAAAAATGCCAATTTAGAGAAGGCGCTTGCATTCATTGTGAAAGCAAAAAGTTTAGGTGCAGATGTTGTCATTTTTCCTGAATATTATCTTGCATTGGCAACACCGAAGTCCGGGGTTTTGCCAGCGGAGGTTGCTGAACCGTTGAATGGACCATTTGCTTCCGCGCTTCGCCAGGCGGCCCGTGAAAATGAAATCTATGTCGTTTGCGGAATGTATGAATCCAATCCGGATGACCCGAAACGTGCCTATAACACCACTATATTCATTGATCGTTCTGGCAAGCTGATTCATTCCTATCGAAAAACGCATTTGTATGATGCCTTTAACTATAAGGAATCTGATACGATTATCCCGGGTAATAATCCATATAAAGTGGTAGAAACAGAGTTTGGAAAAATTGGTTTAATGGTTTGCTATGAACTTAGATTCCCGGAAATCGCAAGACAATTTGCACTAAAGGAAGCGGATATACTATTTGTCCCTTCTGCATGGGTGGCAGGTCCGATGAAAGAGGACCATTGGCAAACACTGATTCGTGCAAGAGCAATCGAAAATACGATGTTTGTTATAGGCGCCAATCTTGTTGGTGATATTTTTACCGGCCGCAGCATAGCAGTAGATCCGATGGGAGTCATTATTGCGAGCGGAGGAGAAGAAGAAACGTTAATCTTGGCCGATATTGATGCGGATCGAATTCGCCGAGTACGTGAAAAACTCCCTAGTGTGCGGGATCGCAGACCGGAATTTTATGTTTAAAAGTCTAATGTAAAGGGGCTGTCCAAAAGTCAGGTAACTGACATTCGGTAGCCCCCTCTTCTTTTTAATTTTATTAGGTCTGTTTAGAGTCTAATCCCGCTCCTAAAACTAGCTTATTTTGGTCCATAGCATTTAAAAACCACGCAGAGTGACTCGACTTTTTTGCAAATGTTCCAACATAATTTCAACAAACCGCCGGCAGCGTACCAGGTCTGTTTTTTGCGGCATTAGCTCTATTTTTAAAGTAACAGCCAGCTGGGTATGAACGTACAGCATATCCCTAAACTCATCCACTGCTCCGCAAAACTTCGGGTAAAATCGGTCTCCCGTTCCGGCTACACCTGTTATGATTCTTTCAACATCCATTGTTTCAAACGCATGATATAACCTTTCCATTTCCTGCGGAATATTCCCGTCTCCCCACGTATAGGTTCCGACGACGATTGCATCATATTCCTGCAGCCGGTTAACCAAAAATTCTTCTATACGAAACAGATCTGGGGTTACACGCTGTTCAAGAAAAAACTTGTAAAGAATCTTTACAAGTTCATCGGTATTTCCTGATTTAGACGTATAAATGATTGCTATTTTCATTATAATTCATCAAAACCGTTGGATTGCGATACTTTGGAATAGGTTCTTGACTTTTGTTCAAAAAAGTCGGATTTTGTTTCGTTCATCATTTCATCACTGAAAACATGGATCCACGGCATTGGATTGTCTATTTCCGGATAATAGTTTTGCAAACCAAGCTGCCGCAATCGTTTATTGGCCAGGTATTCGACATATTGCTCAAACTCAATTAAATCGATGCCTTTAATATCTTTCAGTAGATAATTAGCCCATTCTTTTTCAAGCTGGACAGCATGATCTACCGTCTCATAAATATAGTCAATGTTTTCCTTTGTATTCAATTCTGGATTCTCGGTCAGCAGAATGCGGATAAATTGTGACATGAAATAAGCATGCTGCATTTCATCCCGCTGAATATAACTAATCATTGTACTTGTTTTTAACATTTTTTGCTGGCGGGCAAGATGATAGAAAAAGGCAAAACCAGCGTAAAAATAGATTCCTTCCAAATTGATCGAATGGACGCCAAGCTGAAATAAGCTTAATGGTGTCGGGTTTCGGCGGAAAGTTTCATACGCATCCAGGATCGGCCGATTCCGCTTTTGGACAATCGGGTCCTCTTTGGCCTGATTAAATCTTGCGTTTTGCTCCCCTAAAGGAACGAGTGAACTCAAGATATAGGAATAGGATTCATTATGTACCGCTTCCTGCTGGGCAATCACGGCAAATATGGCTTTAAAGCTGGAATCTGTCACATAATCCATCACTTGGCTCATTGTCGGTGTCTGTAAACTGTCCAAAGAAGCAAGCTGCGTATTAATTCGCAAAAAAACATCCTGCTCTAACTCTGTTAAAGAGTCCCATTGTTTGATATCATCTTGCATATTGATTTCCTGCGACTTCCAAAAATTCGCTAACAGTGTTTGATATAATGTGTACATTTGCGGATAGGCAATATCATTCCAATTTAATAACCCAGAAGACTTTCCGTTGATGATCCCAATTGATTTATTTGGATGTTCAGGATTCAACAGCTTTATTCTCGTTAATGGTGCATGGATATTCATTTAACAATCTTCCTCCTTCTAGCTATGGCAAGCTTCACATTCTTCAATTTCCGCCTGGGACGTGCTTCGGACATAATATGTCGTTTTTACCCCTTGCTTCCACGCTTCCATATGAAGATGTAATAATTCTTTCGCTTTAATATCGTGTTTGACATATAAATTAAAGCTGACCGATTGATCAATATGGCGGCTTCGGGCGGCATTTTGCCGGATGCTCCAGATTTGATCCAATTGGTGGCGAGCCCGGCGGTAGTACTCGTACGTCATATGATTCAAGTCAGGGGCTGTGACTTTAAATTTAAAATTCTTCTTTTCCTCGGCATACACAGGAGCATAGATCGGATCAATTCCGTCTGTGGAGCCGCCGATTTTCGCTGTTGAGGAGTTTGGTGCGACAGCCATTAGCCAGCCATTACGGATGCCATACTGTTTGATGTCATGTTTTAACTGTATCCAGCGTGCAGATGTATAATTTTTCCGGTCAAAATAGTCCCCTGTCTGCCATTCTGATCCTTCAAATTGACTGTAAGCTCCTTTTTCTCTTGCCAGTTCCATTGAGGCGCGGATCGTATAATAGGCAATGTCTTCATACAACGAATCGGCATATTGAACAGCTTCTTCCGATTCCCAATAGATTTTTTTCAAAGCAAGAAGATGGTGCCAGCCAAAGGTTCCCAGTCCGATTGCGCGAAACTTCTGATTGGTCTTTTGAGCTTGTCCTACCGTAATCGTATTCAGATCAATCACATTGTCCAGCATTCTTACCTGGATCGGGATTAACCGTTCCAGTACATGATCGGGTACCGCTTTTGCCAGATTAATAGATGATAGATTGCACACGACGAAATTTCCTGGCTTTCTTACAATAACAAGATTCCCATCCTCATCCTGATATTCTTTCACAATCGTGGTAGCCGACATGTTTTGTGCAATCTCGGTGCACAAATTGCTGCAAAAGATCGACGTGCGTCCTTTTCCAAGCAGATGCTTATTCGGATTTTGCCGGTTGACTTCATCTCGGTAAAACATATACGGCGTACCTGTCTCCAATTGGGCGACCATGATACGAACCATAATATCCATGGCCCGATAGGTTTTGCGCGGAAGCAGAGGATGGTTAACTGCTTCCATATATTTTTCGGTAAAATATTTATGATCTGTTTCATCATAGAAATCTTCGAGCCCGAGAGGATTTCCATGTTCATCTTTCCAGCCCATGATTTGTTTCACTTCATGCGGACAGAACGTATGCCATTCGCCAATGCTGCGCCCATTTTCATCCACTTCCTGCAGTTTTTCCATAAATAAATCCGGGATCGCAACACCGGTAAAAATATCATGGGCTTTGCGGCGTTCATCGCCATTATTCGTTTTCAAATCAAGGAAGCCGTTCATAATATCTTTATGAAACACATCAAGATAAACCGCAATCGCTCCTTGCCTTTGCCCGAGCTGGTCCACACTGACAGCCGTATCATTGATCAATCTGATCCAAGGAATCACACCAGATGAGTTTCCTTTGAATCTCTTAATATCTGATCCAAGGGCGCGGACTTTGCCGTAATAAATGCCGATCCCGCCGCCGTCTTTGCTTAATCTTGCAATATCCCAATTATTTAAATAAATCCCATCAAGTGAATCCTCGACAGTATCGATAAAACAGGAAGAAAGCTGCCCGAAACTTTTTCCGGCATTTGACAAAGTCGGCGTGGCAACGGTCATATATAAATGACTTAATGCCCAATAGGCTTCTTTGACAAGGCTCAAACGAATGGATGGTTTCTCGTTTTTCATTAAAGTCATGGCGATGATCATGAATCTTTCCTGTGGAAGTTCATAGACATTCCGATCATGATCCCTGGCCAAATACCTGTCAGCAAGCAAGAATAATCCGATATAATTAAATAAATGATCTCTCTCAGGCTCGATTTCATTTGCCAATTCATCAATTTCTTGTTTCGAATATAGGTCCAAGAGATCGGCTGAATAGATTCCTTTCTCTGTGAGAACTTTGATTAAGGAGAAAAAGTTCCCGTACTTGGCGCTTCGATGGTAACCGCGGTTTCTTGCTGCTTGTTCATATAATTTGTTTAAAAAAATTCTGGCCGCAACATATGTCCAATTGGGCTCATCGATGTCAATTCGGTTCAAGGCATTGAATAACGCCTGCTCATTTGCTTCTGTCGAGACATTTTCCTTTATGTATTTTATGAGTTCAGCCGCATCAACCTGATAGTCCTTTGCCGCTTCTTCAATTGCTTCTAAAACATCATCCAATTCTGATTGTATCGTCATTCTTTTTTTCCTCCCCAAAATAAAAAATCCGCTCGAAAGTCAGGAGCGGACGAAACGATAACTGCAAAAGGAATCCTTTTGGCGCCATCGTTTCATCTTCCCCATCCCCGAAGAAGGTGAAACTAACGAAAAGATCAGACAGGTCTCCTGACTCATGCTTCATCCTACTCTAAATCCTTCCCGTATAAGCACCTCTTTCGAAGCTCACTTATCCAGTGGTTCCAATTTATTTCGTCAGCATTCACAGTTGCGGGGGCAGTTCCGGCTTCACACCGGATTCCCTATTAAGCCAAATGGCATCTCATCTTATGGCATACAATATGTAGAATATAATGTTTGTATATGTTTCAATATATAGTATATAATCTAAATTGGCAAGTAAAGAAGACATAGTATTATCAAAGAGCATTCTGTACCCTGCCTCTATTCATACTCTCCTAAATACATAATAAAACGATTAAGGATATACAATTATAAGAAAGAAACGCTTCTTATTTCGTCAAAGGTTTCTTTTGGTGTAATGTTGCAAAAAAAAGAAACCAGATCCTAAACACGGCTTTCCCATTCTTAGCCTAACCTCATATGGCAATTATTTAGGGGGACCTTACATGAGGAACATCAGAAATATTTATTTTCACGATATGAAAAATGTTGCAACAAATTGGGTAGCTGCGGCGGTTGTGCTTTCCCTTATTGTATTACCGTCTCTTTATGCCTGGTTCAACATTAAAGCATCATGGGACCCCTACAGGAACACCAGCCAAATTCCAGTTGGTGTGGTGAATGAAGACAAAGGTGCCATAATGCTTGATAAGCGGATCGATGTCGGCAAGGAATTATTCAAAACATTACAGAAAAATCATTCATTAGATTGGCACTTCGTTGATCGCGAGCAAGCAATGGACAAATTAAAGTACGACGATTATTACGCCGTGATTGTCATCCCCAAAGACTTTTCAGAAAAACTTTCCACAGTCGTAAGTAATCATCCGACAAAAGCAACCATCGAATATTACGTAAATGAAAAAATGAATGCCATTACCCCTAAGATTACGGAAAAAGGGGCAAGTACCATGACACAACAAATTAGCAGCAAATTTATTTCAACTGTTGACGGGGCTATTTTTGATTTGTTTAATACCATTGGTATAGATTTGGAAAAGAATTTACCTGACATTGAACTGTTTCAGAAGTATCTATTTTTGCTTGATGACCGGTTGCCAGACATCAAAACCGCTCTCAATAGCACTTCCCAAGATATCAATAACGCCGAGAATATCACGAGCAAAATTAGGGGAATGATTCCAGAGGCCAAAGATGCTGCTGGGAAAGGATTAACAACGATTGATTCAGCCACAGCTTTGTTAACGCAAGCTGAAGAGCGTTTTTATGCCATCTCCCCCACTATTAAAGAAGACATGGAGAAAGTCCAACAGGTAACACATCAAGTTGATGCATTTATTAGCAACCTTCAGCCACTAAACTTCCATTCGAACCAAGCGGAGGAAATTCGTTCGAAGACGAATGATGCCATCAACGAGATGGGGAATTTGCAAAGCCTTCTAATAAAAATGAAAGACATCAATACCTACATTGACCATCAGCAATTGCAGAATAAAATTAAGCAAATCGAAGGGCTTGTTCAAAATCAATTCCCAGCTGAAAATGGGAAACTCCAGCAGCTTAATGACCAATTAAAACAGTTACAAGAACTGGTTCAAACCCAGCACCAAAACCGAGATGAAAGACTTGGCAAGGCAATTGACGATCTTAGTACGTTGCAACAACGAATAAAAGAAGTCCAAACCATTGCCGACAACATAAAAGATTTGACCGCCAATATGCCTACACTTGAAGATGTACAGAACAAAACCAAAGCGATCACTCAACAGGTTGATGCATTTATAAATGATTATAATCAGCAAATAGAACCAGCGATTCGAACCCAATTCAAAAACGCAATGGATACCCTGCAGGAAGCCAGAGATGTGATCGTCCAAGTACAAGCGGTGATCCCGCAAATTGAAACCCTTCTTTCTCATACTGATGAGAAGCTAGCAAAAGGTAGAGACGTTTTAAACATCGCACTTGGCGAATATCCATTTGTCAAGAACAAAGTAGATGATTTAACAAACAAAATACGTGATTTAAATAAAAAGGCAACTATTTACGACCTCATCAAATTATTGCGAAATGATCCCAATGCAAAGCAAGGTTTCTTTGCAGAACCCGTTGTCTTAAAGGAAAATAAAATCTTTCCTATTGCAAATTACGGTACTGGAATGACACCATTCTATACAGTATTAGCAATATGGGTAGGCGGTTTATTATTGATCTCCCTTTTGTCAACAGACGTTCATCATTTCGAACATTACACAAGAAGACAAGTGTATTTCGGAAAAGCATTCACATTCCTGACATTCGGTCTCATGCAAACACTAGTTGTTACTACTGGTGATATGTGGCTGTTGGGGGTCGAGATAAAAGAACCTTTATGGTTTGTACTATTTGGGCTCTTTATCAGTTTTGTATTCGTCTTAATTGTGTACTCCCTTGTATCGGTATTTAACAACGTCGGAAAAGCCTTGGCCATTGTTCTCCTAGTATTGCAAATTTCAAGCTCAGGCGGAACCTTCCCTGTTGTTTTATTGCCAAAGTTTTTCCAATCAATAAATCCTTATTTGCCGTTTACGTATGCGATCAGTTTAATGCGTGAAGCAGTCGGGGGTATATTTTGGAAAAAGGTGCATACCGATTTGCTTTTTATGATTTTATTCGGAGTCCTGGCTATTGTCCTGGGTGCTTGGCTAAAAGAACCCATTAACAAATACAGTTCTAAATTAAAAGAAAAATCAAAGAAGTCTGGGTTATTTCATTAGCCCAGGCTTTTTTGATTTTCATTTACTATTTAAAAAGCCCTCCTGTATTCATGAGGACTCCTTGTTTCAAAATATAATGTTAAGGAAGAAGCTGCATGACATTTAACACGGATTCTGCTGATTGGTCTAGTGCCTTTTTTTCCTGTTCGCTTAAAGGAATTTCGATAATCTTCTCGACCCCTTCCCCTCCGATCACAGTTGGTATGCCTAGATAAAGATTTTTATATCCGTACTCTCCTTCCAGGTAGGCTACAGCCGGAAGAATTCGTTTTTTGTCTTTTAGAAGCGCTTCAGCCATTTGAACAATCGATGCGGCGGGAGCATAATAGGCACTTCCACTGCCTAGCAGGTTGACAATCTCGCCGCCGCCTTTTCTTGTCCTTTCTACAATCGCATCCAATCGGTCCTTAGGAATTAATTTTTCCAGTGGAATTCCTCCAGCATAGGAATAGCGGACTAACGGCACCATATCATCCCCATGCCCTCCTACAACAAAGCCGGTTACGTCTTCCACCGAAACATTCAATTCTTGTGCAACAAATGTATTAAAACGGGCCGTATCCAATACACCCGATTGCCCAAAAACGCGGTTTTTAGGGAATCCGGTCGTTTTAAAACAGACATAGGTCATGGCATCAACGGGATTGCTTAGAACGATCACAAAACTGTTAGATGCATACTCCCGGATGTGTTCTGCGACATCCTTTATAATACCAGCATTTTTCGACACCAAATCATCCCGGCTCATTCCAGGTTTTCTGGCTACACCTGCCGTGATGATTACCAAATCAGCATCGCGGATATCCGTATAATCCGAAGTTCCCGTTATGTTCACGTTGAACTTTTGAACAGGACCTGCCTCAAGAAGATCCAATGCTTTTCCCATCGTAGGATTTTTTTGATTCGGGAGATCAAGCAGGACGACATCCCCTAACTCCTTCTGTGCAAGCATCAAAGCGGTTGTCGCACCGGTAAAACCAGCGCCAATAACAGCAATTTTTCTTCTTTTAAATCCCATCGCATTTCTCTCCTATACAATTTCTTCTTCCGCTTTTGATTGAGGTTCTTTTTGATTGAGCCGGATATTGACTTCAGCATACGTACCTAAATGCGGTCCCTTATAAACCCGTTTTGCAAAGGTATAATACAGAATAACAATCAAAGCCATAATGAATAAAAACGCTTTTCCTGTCGTATAGTGCATTGTATAGCTTCCAAATGTTACATCGTTAGGAGCGACGACAAATAGAATATCGAAAAAGACAATCCATACTAAAGCGATGATGTTGATGGGAACACTCCACTTCCCTAAATACCATGGTCCATTATCCTCTGTGGTCCAAGCGCCACGTGAAATGGCACGGAGTTTGTAAGAAATCGGAATGAGATATGAAGTATGCAGTCCCATTACAGAAATGGCGGTAACGGCAGCGTAAATACCAGGCTGAAGACCTAACAAAAGCGCTATAAGAACGGCCAAATAGATTGCCGCAGCAGGTGTATGAAATCTTGTCGATACTTTTCCCCATATTTTAGATAGAGGCAGTCCATTATCACGTGAAAATGCATAAATCATTCTGGAGGAAGAGGTCGTTGCGGCAAGTCCGCAAAACCACATCGCAACAGAAACGCCCCAAGAAAGGAATGAACCGAATTTAGTTCCAAGTGCCTGCTGTACTGCTGTCAAAAATGCATTCGGTGCAGCTGCTACCTCCGCCTGATTGGTAATGGAGATTGTTACCATTCCAAGGAGCAAGAATCCGAATATTCCCGAAATCACAACCGACATATACACCCCCCAAGGAGCTCTGATACGAGGATCAAGCGTTTCCTCGCTAATATGTGCGGAGGCATCATATCCTGTAATCGTCCATTGTGCTTGAAGAAGGCCAAATAAAAACGCAACACCGTAAGGAATATGAAGGCTATTCGCTTGGGTAGAAAAAGTGGTATCAAATAAATAGGAAATGGGATGGTGGCTCGGAGCGAACAATGCCAGTGCACCTACAATAACCGCAACCCCAACCATATGATAAATGGCAGAAATGTCATTTAGCTTCGCAACAAGATGGATTCCGAAATGGTTCAGAAGGGCATGACTCAATAGAATCCCTGCACAAAGAAGGTTTACTTGTGTAGGGGTTGGATTTGGCCAAATTAAAGCGGAGGCAAATCCAGCTAAACCAAAGTCGATGCCGGCAAGAGTAGCAACTTGGCCAACCGTGTTAAGGGCTGCAGAAAACCAGCCGGTCGTTCGATTCCCAAGAATGGAGGCCCAATGATAAACGCCCCCTGACGTAGGAATGGCAGAGGTTAATTCCGCCAATGCCGCTGACACGAATAAACAAAATAAGATAACCAATACCCAGCCAATCCCGATAATAGCTGGTCCACCGTTTGTGAAGCCTACACCATAAAGCGTGACTCCTCCAGTTAGGATGGAAATGCATGAAAAGGATACAGCAAAATTTGAAAAGCCCCCCAAATCTCGCAACAATTCCTGCTTATATCCGAACGAATTTAAATCGTCTCCGGTAATCCCTTTTGCACGTGCTTTCTTAATTCCCTGATTGGCTTTCGTAAAAATACCAATCATGGCCATTAAGGTCACAATAAGTAACAGAACTCCAATTACCAAGAACCTTCCCCCCCTATTTTTAGATTAAATGTCCATCCATTTGTTTCGCTTTAGCCAGCCCTCTTTTTATGAAGTTGTTATCGACCCACCTGTTCGTCATTTCCTTCCGAATGATCGTGATCTAGTTCTCCTGCTTGATTGGATGGGTCATTAGACTTAGCTTGGTTTTGTACTTCTTTTTCACCTTCCAAAGATTCGATCATCCCATTCACTTCATTGGAGTCCGGCCTTGGAGAAATCCCTGAAACTGCCTGTTCTATATCTTTTTTTTTACGATTGTATCAACCTCATCATCAGGTCTTGGAATGACATGAGCCGAAATTAATTGACCAACCCGCTGTGCAGCTAATTTTCCAGCTTCAACGGCAGCCTGCACGGCCCCAACATCACCTTCCACGAGGACGGTTACTAAACCTCCATCAATCTTTTCCTGGTTCACCAATTGGACATCAGCCGCTTTGATCATGGCATCAGCTGCCTCAATGGATCCAATCAAGCCTCTTGTTTCAATCATGCCTAATGCCTTTCCCATACGTTTCACCTGCTTTCTACGTCTATCGAATCAACGATCCCAATAATGACGGCATCAATGGGTAAATCCTTGTCTTTAAAAATAAAGCGGGCAGCACTTCCTCTTGTCACTAACACACGATCACCAATTCCTGCGCCTATCCGGTCAGCTGCAATGAAAGGAGTTTCAATCGGCCTTCCATGTGGGTCCTCTAACTGCACAAACAAAAATTTAAGCCCTGTCAGACCATCTTCTTTTCGGGTGGCCCAAATATTTCCCGTGACTTTACCGATTTGCATTATGATTGCTCCTCAAAATCGACTCTTATTTGTATCCCTCTTTCTTTGGCGGCATCTCTAGCTAAAGACGTAATAATGGTTTTCGAAGAAACACGAACCTCTGTGGTCTCCATGTTCTGAATGTCCTTTTCCGTTAATACTCTTCGATCGTAGTGAAGCTGGGAAGGATGTAGTGATTCAATCCCGCCAAAACAAACGCCAAATTCTATCAATTGATTTTTATAGTGTAAGAAGTGTGCCCGGTAACGATTGACACGCTCATGTCCAGCCGCGTTTTCTTGTTTGACAAGCCATTTCATTTCTTCAGAAGGCTCGAATAGCACAGTGCATCCTTGGTGAAGGGCTCTAGCCAGCAAATTGCTTCCGGGAGTATCCGTAAGCCCCAAGGCTCCACGAACAAGCAAATCTTGACTGGCATCTAAAAAAGCGAGATGCTGAAAGTCAGATTGGTCTTGAAGATCATGGTCATTCGTACTAAACACTTTCACTTGCCAATATTCTTGAAGTTTTGAGATAAGGTATTCAATCTTTATTGTATTTTTTGTTCCCTCATAAACGAGTAAGAGCTTGGGCTTATCCGCTAATTTCGCTAGCACTTCACGAATGATTTTCTCTATGATCTGTTGATTGATTTTCATGCTTTTTCACGAGGAATAAGGATTCCCTTGTCTCCAGTGGCACAAAGCGCCGCATTTGCTTCATCCGTATCTATGTGCATTTCCAATTGATAGCGGGGGGAAACCCGGATTAGAACTTGATCAAATAAAAGCGGACGCTTCCCTTGTACCTTAACCTGAACATATTGCCCATTTTCCACTTTAAAGTTTTGCGCATCATGTGGTGCCATATGAATGTGATTTTGCGCGATGATTAACCCTTCGGATAGGTAGACACTCCCTTCAGGGCCGACAATGGTTGCAGGAGCTGAACCTTTAATATTGCCAGATTCCCGTAAAGGTGGATTTAACCCTAATTTGATGGCATCTGTTTTACTCACTTCAATCTGGGTACTTCCACGTACAGGCCCAAGAATCCGAACTCTCTCAAGACTTCCCTTCGGACCCACTACCGTTACGGTTTCGTTTGCGGCAAATTGGCCAGGCTGGGAAAGATCTGATCTTTTTGTCAACTGATAATTGGCACCAAATAACTTTTCCAGATGCTCCTGACTTACATGAACATGGCGGGCAGAAATGCCAATCGGGATGGAAGGCGTTTCTGCAGTCTTTTCCAATTCTTTCATTACTTTTTCAACAATCGAATGTATGACGTGGGAGTTCATGTCACATCCCCCTTATTTCTTACTCCACTTGAGCTTTTGGCAGAATGCTCTCCAATTCGTTATGTGGACGCGGAATAACATGGGTAGACAATAACTCTCCGATGCGTTCAGCCGCTGCGGCTCCTGCATCAACCGCTGCTTTAACAGCTCCTACGTCTCCACGTACAAGGACCGTTACTATACCGCCGCCAACATGAACTTTGCCAACCAAATGGACATTTGCCGCCTTTACCATGGCGTCTGCAGCCTCAACAGAAGCTACTAATCCTTTTGTTTCAATCATTCCTAATGCAGTAAGTTCTCTTGACATGTTATGTTCCTCCTAAAATTATTTATTTTTATATGAAGCTAATTAAATTTGAGCTAATACTTTCGTTACCAGGTGGGCAATGGTTTTCTGGTCGATCGGAGCGCCTTTTTCAATGCCTGCAAGAACTTTTTCAACGACACTCTGGATTTGGCCCTCTGTAATCGGAGCATCATCTGATTCCCCTACCACTTGCGGCTTAGGAATGTAGATATCCTTTGTGCCGTGGGCAACACGTTTAATATTTAGTAAGTGTTCGGCACTGATATTGTCACTAGTAATGTTGCCTCCAAAAGATCCGCATCCAAGCGTTAACGATGGTTTTAACCCTGTTGTTCCTCCAACTGCCCCGATCGAGGATGGTGTGTTGACGAGTAACCTCGATACAGGCATGTGAAGCGAAAATGTTCGGATTACCTGTTCATCGGTTGTATGAAGGGCTAAGGTATGACCTCGTCCACCTAACGCTAAAAGCTGGTCACAAATGGTGATGGCCTCCTTTTCCCCTTCAACCGTATAAAAAGGAAACACAGGTGCCAGCTTTTCAATGGAAAAAGGGATCTCTTTCCCCACTTTCGTTTCATCTGCAATTAAAATGGTTGCATCTGCCGGAACATCAATCCCGGCCATTTTGGCAATCACCGATGCGGAACGCCCGACAATTTTGGGGTTTAGTTTACCAGGTGAAATTGTCATCACCTTTTCAAGTTTTTGTTTTTCTTGATCATTCAGAAAATAAGCCCCATGTTTCTTAAATTCACGAATGACCGCTTCCCGGATGTTTCGATCAACTACTAATGCTTGTTCGGTTGCACAAATGGTTCCATTATCAAATGTTTTACTGACGACAATCCGTTTGACTGCCTTTTGGATATCAGCCGTTTTCTCAATGTAGCATGGAACGTTTCCAGATCCAACTCCATAGGCTGGCTTTCCCGAAGAATATGCTGCCTTAACAAGTGCACCACCACCTGTTGCCAGGATCAGATTGACATCCCGATGTTTCATTAATTCCTGTGTTGCATCCATGGTTGGTTCTGTAATCCAGCCAATCACTCCTTCGGGGGCACCCGATTTGACAGCCGCTTCGAGGCAAATTCTTGCCGCCTCTACCGTACATCTTTTGGCGGATGGATGCGGGCTGAATATGATCGCATTTCTTGTTTTTAAAGCGATCAAGCTTTTAAAAATGGCACTCGAAGTTGGATTCGTGGTTGGCACAATCCCGGCAATCACACCGAAAGGGCTGGCAATCTCAACAATTTTTTCTTTTTTGTGCTCCCGAATCACCCCGACTGTTTTCAAATCCCGGATGGATTCGTATACACCTCTAGAGGCCACTTCATTTTTTATCGCTTTATGTTCAGGTACCCCCATTCCGGTTTCTTCCACAGCCATTTTCGCCAACTCATCCTTCTTGGCAAAAGCTGCCATTGCAACGGCCTCTACAATCCGATCCACTGCTTCCTGGGAAAACGCTTCGTATGTTCTTTGAGCTACCTTTGCTTTTTTTACAGCCGCTCTCATCTCCTGGAGTGAGAGCAAGTCCTGATCCAGTTGCATTTGTTACGCTCCTTTCTGGTTAATATGCGATTGGGTTGCGGGCAATTTCCAAAATGCTCTGCCTGAAGGCTTCTGCGGCAGCATGGCAAGCCGATTGGGTTCCGGTAACTAGTCCTCCGCCGAAGTTTGTTTCAGATGGAGGGCCATAAAAGGCTGCCATTTGAACATCAGCTGCCTTCAAAGCCGCATCAAGACCGAACATTGCTTCTAATGGCGGAGCAATTAAATAAGCTAGCGGAGACCCTTCTTCAACGTTCGCCACCTTGGATAAATAACTCCCCGTTCTTGCCACAACATGGGCGTACAATGCATGAGTTCCTTCATGGTTGATGGCTTCAAAATAAGCCTCATTTTCAATCATATTCCTGGCAGCCTCTAAGCCGCTTTTCACTTCATCTGGGGAAGACCCGGCAATGATGCCTATAAACTCCCCAGACAATGGTCCTGATGCATGGCTTGCCCCTGCATAAAATGATTTGGCATAAACAACCTCAACATCCGACTGTTTCGTTGCTTCATCCATTGCCGTATAGCCAACATCATCAATGGTACAGGTCAGAATCCCAAGACTTCGCTGATGCGGTTTCAGTTGAAAGGCTCTAGCCAATACTAAATCAGCATTGGGGATGATTCGAACAGCTAAAACTTTCGCCTTTATGGGCTGTAACTCCATCGCGTTTCTCCCTTCCTAACCTTCTTTTCGAACCAGTGAGACACCACTCGCTTGGTACTTCAAAATCTTTTGAACGACACTCCCTAGATAAGCGCCTGCTTCTACAGGCGGAATCCCGCCTGAATGGATGTTAGAAATCACCATCCGATCGGCTTCAATCGTTCCTTTTCTTGGCTTGTAACAAAGATAGGCACTCAGAGATTCAGAACTTACGAGCCCGGGACGTTCCCCAATAAATAGAACAACCACTTCCGGTTCTAAAATCTCTCCGACTTCATCCATGGAAGCCACCCGTCCTTTTTCAATATAAAAAGATGTACCATACTCAATTCCCAACTGGTCGAGTGATTGTAAGAATGATAAGTAAACATCCTCCAGGTTTTTTTCAATTGCCTGTGAGCTAAGCCCGTCTGATGCAATAATTTGCACCTTCGGTTTATATTGGCATTTTTCACGGATCGTCCTCTTTGCTTCTTCTGAAAGTTTTCTTCCAAGGTCAGGCCGGCGGATATATTCCTCCTTTTGGTCTACCATCGTACGGACCGTAAAGAGATTAAGAGATTTTAGTAATTCCTGCTGAACACTGCCATATACAGCATCTACAGCAGCCCCATGATCCAGACGGAACCTGAGCCATGTCTCTATTTTTGGGCGAAGACCAGCCCGCCCAATTCCGATCCTTGCTGGTGTTTTTGTCACCCATTCTTGTAATGCTTCAGGATGGCAAGGGGAGCTGACACCAATCCTGGTTTCCAGTTCCGGAAGAATCGTGTTCTCCTCTTTATAGCCAGCACTTTTTGATTCATCAGCTTTCACATGATCCCATAGCTTTACTAATCCATTTGAATTCTGGGCTCCGTCATGAGAATCTGACCCGGTTACGATATACTGATTTTCAGGTGATAGGTGGTCCCACAGCTTTACCATCCCGCTTTCCGAAGCAAGTTTTTCCTCTGAAGGTTTGCCGATTTTTTCGATAATGAGTTTGGTAATCGACTCAATTAATTCTGTGTTCATCCTCTCACCTCCTTACTTATGAAACAGGGTCAAATCCCCCGCACGAGATGTAAGTTTGCCGTCTTTCATGATTCCGACATTTTCAAGCCATGCTTCAAATAATGGAGCCGGCCGGCGGTTCATTGTCTGCCTTAATGTTGCCACATCATGATAACTGAGAGATTGATAGTTTAGCATGCAATCATCGCCCATCGGTGTCGCAATCACAAAGTTTACGCCTGCGGCAGTCAGCAGCACCCCTAAATCTTCTATATCATTTTGATCAGCACGGATATGGTTTGTGTAACATATATCCACTCCCATTGGAATCCCATGCATTTTAGCCATAAAATGATCCTCAAGTCCGGCACGAACTACCTGTTTGCTGTCGTATAAATATTCTGGACCAATAAAACCGACAACTGTATTCAAAATATAGGGATCATATCTTTTGGCAAAGCCGTAATTCCTTGATTCCAGCGTCATTTGGTCCACTCCAAAATGGGACTCCGCAGATAATTCTGACCCTTGACCTGTTTCAAAATATAGCCTCTGCGGCCCTGTAGAAGTCCCTAACTCGCGGATCATCTGATTGGCTTCATCCAACAGCGATGCGGTAATCCCAAATGATTTATTGGCAGCTTCAGTCCCGGCGATACTTTGAAAAATCATATCGGCAGGAGCCCCCTGCTCAATCGCCTTCATTTGTGTGGTGACGTGGGCAAGTACACAGTTTTGGGTTGGTATATTCCAATCCTGGATAAAATCATAAGTTGCCTGCAATAAGCGTTTTACACTTTCCACCGAGTCATCAACAGGGTTGATCCCGATGACGGCATCGCCAATTCCGTATGAGAGCCCTTCTTTTAAAGAGGCCAGCATACCCTCTACATTGTCTGTAGGGTGGTTGGGTTGAAGCCGGGAGGCAAGTGTGCCTTTTTGGCCGATAGCAATATTACATTTTGTGATAATTTCCAATTTATTTGCAGCATGAATCAAATCAAGATTGGACATCAGCTTGGCAACTGCAGCAATCATTTCACTAGTAAGCCCGCAGCTTAACCGGATCAGATCCTCTCCTGTCGTGGTATCATCAAGGATATATTCCCTAAGCTCTGCAATCGTCCAATTTTGAATTCTCCGATACGCAGGTTCATTCACTTGTTCCTCGATAATTCTTGAGACCTCGTCTTCCTCCGCCGGTATAAGCGGATGATTTCGAATATCAGCAATCGTTAAGTTTGCCAATACTTGTTTGGCTGCAATTCGCTCTTGAACGGATTCCGCCGCAATATTCGCCAAACGGTCTCCGGATTTTTCCTCATTCGCTTTTGCAAATAACTCTTTCAGGTTCGAAAATTGATAGACTTGACCAAGCAAGCGGGTCTTCATAATCATGCCTAATACCTCCTTCCCTATGAATGAAATGCGAGCGTTTTTATAACAACGGGAACCACCTCGGATTGCAGCTTATTGCCAATATCCAGATAATCTCCTTGTTCAACAAGAATCTGGTCGATACAGATGACATCCCGATCAGATTGCATGGCTTGTAAAGTCTGCCCAAGAACCTTTGCCAAGTCATCCTGTAATACAATGACAATGGGATTAGATGGATGTGGCTGCAGCTTGTAGCCCTCAAGCAGCCATTTTCCCAATTGCTGAACATCCCTGAAGCGAAGAAAAGGGAGTCCGGTTACATATAAGGCAAAGTTTTTTCCTTCAAGAGACGGGTCGTAAACTTGAATAGCCTGTTGAATAGCGTTCATCACTTTATTTGATCCGTCCTCAAGATTTCGCTTCATATCTAGTTGATGGACGGGCAGATTTTTCAAGGGCAGCCTTACAGGATCTACTTGAATTGTTGCTCCACTGATATGGGTCGTTTGGGTTCCTGCCCCAAGAACGGTTGCTCTGACTGTTTCAGCCGGCGGAATCCACTCCCAGCTTCGAAGGTCCGGATCATCTTGCAGTGCCTTCGCTAAATATACCCCGATATCCATGTAAGGCCCTGATGAAGATTCTTGACCATACATACATTCACTGACCCCGCCGGAAAACATGATCTGATCAATCGGAACTTTCCAATCCGGCGGATGCCCAAGCAGTAAGACTTTCTCCTCCTCCGTTAGTTGTTGCTTCAGCGTATTACCTAAAATGCGAGCCATCGCCTTTGTTACAGGACAAATAAATTCAAATGCCGCCTGATCGCCCGCTTTTACAGATAACCCTAATTGCTTCAATAAACGACGGACAGGAGCTGAAACATGCTTCACCTTGTCGTTCTCAAATTCGATCAGGCGTCCGCCAATATGAAGGGTGCATGTTCCACACAATTGTCCGGCCTGGTACACGGCAATATTCGCAGTGCCCCCTCCAATATCAATATTGGCAATGGTTTTTCCCATCTCCTTTGAACGTTGCTGGGCACCGGACCCTTTCCCGGCTATGATTCCTTCTAAATCAGGACCTGCGGTCGCAACTAAGAACTCACCCGCTTTTTCTGATAGAAGATGTAGCATCTCTTCAGCATTCTGTTTTGTTGCCGTCTCCCCCGTAATAATGATGGCACCCGTTTGAATATCCTGCGGACGCACACCTGCTTTCTGGTATTCCTGTTCAACAAGCTTAAGAACAGCTTTCATATCAATCAATGTGTCATTGATCAAGGGTGTCCGGTAAATAGAACTTTTGTACATAATTTCTTTATTCGTAATTTCAATTCGAGGCACTTGGGTGGTCCCGGCAGTATTTACGAGTGTAAACCGGCTTAAAATCAACTTCGTCGTGCTTGTGCCGATATCAATCCCAGCACTAATGATTTGCTCATGGCCTTTCAAAGATTCCACCCCTCTTAAAAAAGAAAACGGCGCCTAAATAACGATCAATGATCGATATTTAGGCGCCGTTGCCTGATTGTATCCTTTTTTATCAAATCGCCGTGGCATCAGATTCTAATTTTCGATTAAGAAGAATCGAATCGGCCACTTTCCTCATCGTCATCCCATGATTCATACTATAGGATCTTAGCATTTTAAATGCCTGTTCTTCACTAACTTGATAGACTTCCATAAGGATTCCTTTGGCACGCTGAATGATCTTTTGATCTTGGATTTTTTCTTCCATTTTTTTAATATCATTGGCCATAGCCTTCAACCGGTTTGCTTGTGCCAAGGCAATTTCTACGGCAGGAATCAGATCTCTTTCCGTTACAGGCTTTACTAGGTAACCAAGGATGTGGGCATTTTTCGCTTCTTCCACTAAATCACGCTCACTATATGCAGTTAATAGGAGTGCCGGAATTTGAAATGCTTGGTAAATAATCCGGCTTGCCTTTATGCCATTCATTTTTGGCATTTTGATATCCATAACGATAAGGTCCGGCTTGCGTGTGGCAGCTAATTCAATTGCTTTATCACCTGAATTGGCTTCCGCTACTACTTCGTAGCCGTTCTCTATTAACATTTCCTTAATATCCATCCGTAATATGGATTCATCTTCAACTACCATTAATCTATGTTTACCCATGTCCATTCAATCCTCTCTATCAGGAAATGTCACCCATGCCTTTGTCCCTTGTCCGCCTTCCTGCAAAAACTCAAAGGTCCCATTTAAATCATAGCTGGTAAGATTTTTTACAATTTCTATGCCTAAATGATTCAATTCAATATTGGGGTCAATTCCGTTTCCATCATCCATCACGCCAAGTTCGATTATTTGTCCATTACGTTTAAAATGAATCGTAACCGTGCCTGACGCGCGTCCAATAAAAGCATGCTTCATACAATTTTGTATCAATTCCGTTATAATGAGGGCTAAAGAAACGGCTTTCGAAGAATCCAGCTCGATGGCTTCTTCTGTACATAATTGAATGGTCACCGCGCAATTGGGCTGGTACGGATAAAACACTTGTCCGGTTGTGATTTTCCTGATGATCTCAACCATGTTTACCTTTTCAATTCCGCTATTGGACAGGACATCATGTACAGTCGCAATACTGGCGATTCGGTTAAGGCTTTCTTGATATAGAACTTTCGTTTCTTCCGGTACACCGCGTCTCATTTGCATGCGAAGCAAGCTCGCAACCGTTTGTAAATTATTTTTGACTCGGTGGTGAATTTCCTTAATGACAACTTGATTCACCATCAACTGTCGCTCCTTATCGCGTAAATCGGTAATATCGCGAATATAGAGCAGCATTCGTTTCGAATCCGCCTTTTTATTCAGTAAACAAATGGAACGCAGAATAAATACCTTATCGATGCTTCTCACTTCGCGTTGTACAATTCCCCGATGGGAAAAATCCGACTGATCAATAAACGGTAAAACGGTAAGTATGTTTTGATTCGTTAAATTCTTTAGCTGGACAGGACTATGTTCTTTAATCAGACCAATGGCAAAGTTATTTGCATACTGAATAGTACCATCTTCCCCTAGAAGAATTAATGCTTCCTCTAAATAATCCGGAATCATTTGGTCTTTCAAAACAATATCCCAGGTCCGCCCAAATTCTGCTGTCGTTTCCGATAAAAGGGCAAGTTCTTGTTCTTGCTCGACTTGCCGGGTAACGTCCGTTTCCAAAATCAATAACCCGATTGTTGACCCTTTTGAATTTTTAATCGGAGTGACATTTTGACAAACATGACGCCCTTCATGTGTCAATGCTCGATTCATCATCGCTGGTTTTCCGGTCCGATAGGCCTTAAAAACTCCTGGTTCATACGTAGATAATATCTTCTTCCCAACTACCCGAAAGCGGTAGAGGGAGGGAACCGTCGTTGGTACTGCCTCCGCCACGACAATGGCTGTTTCGGGATCATCGGTTACACAATCGATAAATACATTCCCCTGTGCAAGGTCTGCAATCATTTGCAATGATTTACTTTTCTCAACAATAAGCTCAATATCGTTGTCAGAAAGCGAGGTAAACCTTCTGCATAGTCTGAAGATTTCTTGATGTATCTCGGCCATAGTATGGATGCCCCTTTAGATTAAAAAGGCACCAATCTACATAGACCTTCTATGTGGATAGGCGCCTTTGCCTACAATTCTATAAATTTGTTATATTGTTATTTTACTAAATTTTCAGTTATTTGAAAAGACTCTCTTTATAAAAAATAGAAGGTTTTTTCACTTTTTCATAGTACTCTTTCATTTCTTGATACGAATTGCACGAAACAAACCCTTTTATCTCTTCCGTTCCCTGTTGCTTAAATGAGGAAGTGACAACAATAGGACCCTGTACCATAGACTTTTTTAATTTAGCGATGGCTTGATCAACATCTGCCTGTTCGGAATCTGCCTTCGTGACTACCCCAATAGTCATTTTAGGGATCCCTGAAGAAAAACCTGGGGGAAAGGTGACTTTTCGATTCGTTGCATCCTGAATAAACAATACATGCGTAACTTCAAGAGCTGTAGCCATAATAGACTTATAAAATAGAGGATTTTCTACGTATTCCCCCGGTGAATCGACAATCCAGTCATCATAATTTAATGACTGAGTTTTGACCGCTTCCACTTTTCGACCTAATAGAGCATTTGTTAAAGTTGATTTACCTGCACCCACTGACCCAATCAGCATCGCGCGATTAGACGTTGTAAACATGGTTTTAACCTCCTATGACTTTGTGATAGCGGCAGGAGTATATCCAAGAGTTTCTGATAAAAATTGATTGATTCTCCTCATCGCCATATCTACTTCAGATACACTTCCTACTAAGACTAGGCTTCCTGTGAAGCGATCCAGAAATCCAATTGACACATTGGCAGCCTTGGTGGCTAAATCCCCTGCAATAATGACAGTTTCACTGGGAGTTAAGGTTAAAATTCCAATCGATCCTGCTCTCTGTATTCCTAATTTTTCCAAGAGTTCTTCATCAGGATTGGCGATCAAATGACTCAAGGTAACTTGCTTGCCAGGTACAAATTCTTGTATAAACCGCTTTTTTTCTTCAGACATAAAAGCACCTCCCAAAAAGAAAAACCCACTTCCAAACGGAAATGGGCTTCGTTGCCGTAGATTTTTTATTTCATTATATCATAGTTTTCAAAAAATTATTGAATTTTTTTCGATTGAATAGTGTTCTAATTTCCACTTTCAATGAATGGTGCTAATTGGAATAGGTCTCATCAACTACGGCCAACATTATTTTTACGTTTTCTTTAACAACTCCCCAAGCAAGCGCATACCCTAATGGTAAACAACCATTGACAAGGGGGGGTGATTTCTTTGAATCATCATTGTCATTGCGGCATTTTTGGTGTCTTTCTTGGGTTTTTAACAGGAGTCATATGGATGCTGTTATCATTACAGGGGACGATTTCAAGATTCTTCGGTTTCATTGGTTTAGGCAGCCTTAGTAATATTTTAAACATCCTTATTGCATTAATCGGTTTCCTCGCCTTCTTTTTCTTTGGATTATTTGTATTTAGAAAAGCGTGGCATCATGTTAAATAACGAAAAGGCATTTCACTAAATTTAAACTTATATGAAGGACAATTTTTATTCTTCGCTACCTTAGTTTCGTCCTTCATTCCCTTCATGAAGGACAATTTTTATTCTTCTCTTGCTTAGTTTTGTCCTTCATTCCCTTCATGAAGGACAATTTTTATCCTTCTCTTGCTTAGTTTTGTCCTTCATTCCCTTCATGAAGGACTATTTTTATCCTTCTCTTCCTTAGGTTTGTTCTTCATACCCTTCATGAAGGACTATTTTTATCCTTCTCTTCCTTAGTTTTGTTCTTCATACCCTTCATGAAGGACAATTTTTATCCT
>NZ_BCUZ01000035.1 GCF_001591485.1 Neobacillus fumarioli NBRC 102428
CAGGCTGACCAAGGTGCTTGCGCTTTTTCTTATTTTGGGTAAACTTTCTATAGAGGTGAGCATGCATGATTTATTTTTTAGTTGGAATTGCGGGGATTGTCGGGGCATTATTACGTTATTTTCTTGGCATTTACTTTAACCAATGGTGGTATCATGATTTTCCTTTAGCAACGTTTATAACGAATATGGCGGGTAGCATGGCTTTGGGCTGGCTAACGGCCTTTCTTCCACGCTACAAATTTATCCACCCTTATCTATTGACGGCATTAGGGACTGGATTGATAGGTGCATTTACAACATTTTCAACATTTAGTGTTGAAACCGTTCAATTAATAATGGACGCAAAATGGGGAACTGCTTGTGTTTATATTCTGTTTAGTGTTGTTGGCGGCTTGTTATTTTCGTGGCTGGGCTATCGATTGGGGAAAGCAGAGGAAAGGAGGTGGAATAAAGGATGATTCATCATATTGTAGCGGTTGCTGTAGGCGGTTTTTTTGGTGCGATCTCCCGGTTTGGTATCAGCAATTTGCTAAGAGCAAAATATCCCTCTGGGTTTCCAGTAGCTACCTTATGTATAAATGTAGTAGGTTCATTTCTGCTTGGACTCATCATTGGGGCTGGATTAGGGGATTCTTGGAAATTGCTTTTAGGGACAGGTTTTATGGGAGCCTTTACGACGTTTTCGACGTTCAAATTAGAAAGTATACAATTGCAAATGAATCGATACTGGAAAGTCATGATTTCGTACTTAGTCATTAGCTATACAGCTGGAATTATACTTGCTTTTGTCGGTATGAAGCTGGGGCAATTTTTTCGCTCATAAAAATACCAGCTTGCCCGGCTTTCTGATCATATAAAAAACCCCTTTCTTTAAGTGAAAGGGGGAACCATTAATAAGGATGATAAAAAAGTGAGTATTGTCCTGGACCGGTCAGGGCAACACCAATGGTCACAGCAATGAGGACAAAATTGTATTCAAATCCACCTTTATCAGCCCAATAACCGTTTTTACCGTGCACGGTTACGATGGCATCAATCATAATGATGACAATCAGGGCTGCACCCAGCCATGTAAGGTATCCTACCGTAAACAAAATCCCTCCAACAAGTTCAAATACTCCAGCATAGATCGCCCAGTATTTTCCTCCCGGCTTAATTCCGATGGATTCAAGCCATTGCCCCATTCCTGTTATTCCTGGTCCACCGAACCAGCCAAATAATTTTTGCATACCATGACCAACAAATGTAAGCCCAATGACTAAACGAATAATCAAAAGCCCAATATCCGCCATTCCTTTCCCTTCCTTCTAAAAACCAAATTTTTTTTATTATTTACTTAACATCATGTTTATTATACGGGAAGGTCTCTTATCAGGACAAATCATCGAATTCCTTAATTTTAATAAAATCCACTAGTTTTGGGTGTATGAAAAATAGGTATAGAAAAAGGGATATAAAAGAAAGATATTTTTAAAAAGGCGGATGTCATAAATGGAATCGAAGAATGATTTGCTAAGAGAATTGGCGAATATTGAAAAATGGGAAAAAGAACAAGGAAAAGCAGGGATATGGGAACGGATCGGGCGTTTGCCATTTCAAATCTTAGATAAATTGACTCCTCAATGGATCCATAACAAAGTGGGAACATTGCTTGAAGAACTGGGGGTTTACATTCAAACCGGCGGAAAGTATTTAGTCAATAAAAATAAACTGTATAAAATAATTGAAAAGAAAACAAACCGCCCGATTCATAGTCTTTCAGATGTGAAACGTATTCCTCTTCAATCAATGGAGGAAATCAGCAGGAGTGTATTGGAAAGCAGAAAGAATTTTGCAGCTATTCAGGGCGCAAGCACAGGAATTGGGGGGATATTTACACTTGCTATTGATATCCCTGCTTTATTGGCTGTATCCTTAAAAACGCTGCAGGAAATAGCTATCATTCATGGCTATGACCCGGATGAGAAAAGCGAACGGGCTTTTATGATTAAGGTTTTACAATTTTCTTTGGCAGAAGCAGTTAGTAAACGGGCAATACTTAAGGAGCTTTCCGATTATGGCGGAGGCCGGGCTGATCGAGTGGTATCGCAATTGAAGGGTTGGAGAGAGGTTGTTTATACCTTTAGGGATCAGTTTGGCTGGAAAAAGCTGTTTCAGGTGGTCCCGATTGCCGGAATGATTTTTGGCGCAATCACAAATAGGACTATGATCAGCGATCTTTCAGAGGCAGGGGTCATGTTTTATCGAAAAAGGGTTATTTTGGAAAGATTAGTTCATATAAATAAAACCACAAAGTGAAAATCTAGTGACAAGGGAATTAGAGGACATTTCTCTAATTCCTTTTTTCATACTATAAGGTGCGAAGTATGTCAGTTAATTAAACGTTTAATTAGATAATTGGGGAAACCCGTTACTTAGAGGTTTTGCACAAAGAACAGCTGTAATTTTTGTCAGTTAACTAAACGTTTGATTAACGTAACGAAGAGATCTTTTATGAATTTTCGGAAATATAGTCTTGTATTTTCAGAACTTTCTAATATCATTAGAAATAGGAAGATAATAGAAAATTGGAGGGGAAGGTATGTGGTTAGAGCCGAATGAAATAAAAGTGAAAATGGTTCAATATCTGGATGAAAACGGCAGGCTAATTAGTGGGGAAGCGGACATTACCGATGAAGAATTGGTGAGCTTGTACAAATGGATGGTTCAAGTACGGGTTTTTGATCAGCGGGCTTTGAAACTACAGCGTCAGGGGAGAATTGGCACATACGCACCGATGCTTGGGCAAGAGGCGGCACAAGTTGGAAGCGCTCGTGCGTTGGGTAAGCAAGATTGGATTTATCCAAGTTATCGTGAAGTGGGCGCCTGTTTCGTTCATGGATTTCCGATGAAGAATTTTTTTCTCTATACCATGGGAAATTTGAGGGGGGCCGATACAGAGGGAGCAAATGTATTTCCGATCCAAATCATCATTGCTGCCCAATGTCTTCATGCTGTGGGCGGTGCCTGGGCCGGGAAATACAATAAAGAAAATAGTGTGAGTGTGGCATATGTTGGGGACGGCGGCACATCTGAAGGAGATTTCCACGAGGCGTTGAACTTTGCTTCGGTTTACAAGCTGCCAATCATCTTTTTCGTACAAAATAATCAGTGGGCAATCAGCGTTCCACGCACCAAACAAACAGCCAGTAAGACCATTGCTCAAAAAGCAGTTGCCTATGGAATGGCGGGTATTCAGGTAGATGGAAACGATTGTTTAGCTGTTTATACAACAATGAAGCAGGCATTGGAGCGGGCACGGCAAGGGAACCCAGTACTTATTGAAGCTGTTACATATAGACAAGGGCCTCATACGACTGCAGATGATCCAACAAAATACAGAGATCTGCAAGAGTTAGAGCAGTGGATGGCGAAGGATCCTTTGAAGCGGATGAAGGCTTTTATTGTTGAAAAAGGCATTTGGAGCGAAGAGTTTGATCAAGCAGAATTTACAGCGGCAGAACAAAAAGTGACAGAGGCGTTTGAACTGGCTCTTCATACGCCAAAAAGTAAGATAGAGGAAATATTTGAGTTTGTTTACGAGCAAAAAACAAACCAGCTGATAGAGCAGCAACAAGCAGTAGCCGCTGAGGAGGTATTCTAATGCCGGCGATGACGATGATTGAAGCGATCAATTTGACATTAAGAAAAGAAATGGAACGGGACGAGCGAGTGATTTGCTTAGGGGAAGATATCGGGAAAAACGGCGGTGTGTTTCGGGCAACCGACGGTCTTCAGGACCTTTTTGGCGAAGACCGGGTAGTCGATACACCGATTGCGGAATCCGCTATTGTTGGTACGGCAGTCGGAATGGCAGCAAGGGGCTTGCGTCCGGTAGCGGAGATACAATTTTTCGGTTTTATTTATGAAGCGATGGACCAAATGGCAGCTCAGGCAGCAAGAATCCGGTTCAGGTCAGGAGGGAGAATCCGCGTTCCGCTTGTAATACGGGCTCCATATGGTGGTGGCGTGAAAACGCCGGAACTTCATTCTGATAGTTTAGAAGGCTTGTTTTTACACTCGCCTGGCTTAAAGGTGGTCATGCCCAGCTCTCCTTATGATGCGAAAGGATTGTTAACAGCAGCTATTCGCAATCATGACCCAGTATTGTTTTTGGAGCCCTTGAAGTTATATCGGGCTTTTAAGCAGGAAGTACCGGAGCAGGATTATATAGTAGAGATTGGTAAGGCTAATGTTTTAAAAGAAGGAGAAGATTTAACGATCATTACTTGGGGGCAGACTGTGCCACTTGTTAGCAAAGTGGCTGCAATGTGGGAGTCTAAGAAAAATGTTTCGATTGAAATCATCGATTTACGAACCATTTCACCGATCGATGAAGAAACGATCCTCTCTTCTGTGCAAAAAACAGGGCGGGCCTTAATTGTTCATGAAGCAGTGAAAACGGGAGGACCAGGTGCAGAAATTTCCGCCTTGATTAATGAAAAGGCTTTATTTCATCTCTCTGGGCCAATTATCCGGGTGGCAAGCTTTGATACACCATACCCGATCGCATCCGTTGAGGATGCCTGGCTGCCGAATGAGGAGAGAATTAATAGGGGTATTCAGGAAGTATTCGCGCATTAATTCGAGCTGTATCCGTGCGCTGATTAGGGCAGGTTATCTGTTAATAGAAGGTGGATATCTGCTGATAGAAGTTGATTATTCATAATAGAAGGGGAAATCCGCTGATACAGGCAGCTATCTACTGATAGGATGAGCTATCCGCCAATTGCGAGCGGCGGATCCGGGAGTTAGAAAAATAGAAATCAACTGAAACAAATCTATTTTTACAATAGGAGATGCATTTATTTATGGCATACGAGTTCCGCCTTCCCGATATGGGGGAAGGCTTGCATGAAGCGGAGATTCTTACATGGTTTAAAGCAGTGGGTGACTGTGTGAAAGAGAATGAAAATATGGTAGAGGTGCAAACGGATAAAGCAGTTGTGGAAATTTCATCGCCTGTAACAGGAATTATTCAGTCACTCAAGGCAGAAGTTGGGGAAGTTGTAAAGGTTGGCGAAGTTTTGTTTACTGTGCAGGAGGGAAATAAGGTTCAAGAGAAGTGGTCTCAAGAATTTCCTCATCACGACTTGCAGAATTCCAAACAAGCGTCGGTAGGAATTTTACCGAAGAAACGGGTAATTGCCGCGCCGTCGGTTAGAAAATTGGCAAGAGAACTTGGGATAGATATAACAGAGGTAACGCCGAGCGGAAAAGGTGGCAAGGTGACAGAGGAAGATGTTAGAAACTTTAAGGATCAGGTAGAAAAGGAGACAGCTGCGGCCATTGCTCCTATTAAATTAGAAGAGTCGTCCCCTCCCAGACCTGCCCCTTTAGAAGCATCTTTACTTAATGAAAGAAGAGAGCCGATCCGCGGATTGCGGCGCAAAATATATGAAAACATGAAACTTTCGAAATCTACCGCGATCCATTGCAGCGGCATGGATGAAGTCGTGATCACCAAATTGACAGCGCTTAAACGACAGCTCCAGCCGCACGTTGAAAAATCAGGAGTGAAACTGACATACCTTCCGTTTTTTGTGAAAGCAGCCGCAAAGGCGTTAAAACGCCATCCGATTTTTAATGCGACAGTAGATGATGAACGGATGGAAATTGTCTATAAGAAAGATATTCATATCGGTATTGCCATGGCGACAAGTGACGGCTTAGTTGTTCCGGTTATCAGGCATGCGGATCAAAAGGGTATTTTACAAATCGCCCAAGAGATTCAGGATCTTTCTCGTCGGGCAAGAGAGAAAAAGCTAAAGCCGCACGAACTTAGCGGCAGTACTTTCACCATTTCCAGCACAGGAGGAAAAGGCGGCTGGTTTGCGACACCAATCATCAACTATCCGGAAGTGGCAATACTAGGCGTTCACAGCATCAAGAAAAAACCAATCATTCAAGATGACCAAATCGTAATCGGAGAAGTCATGGGCATGTCCATCACCTTCGACCACCGCATCATCGACGGCTCCCCAGCAGGCGCCTTCATGGAAGAAATCCATACCTTCCTTGAAAATCCGGAATTATTTGTACTTTAAATGGTGTCAGGCACCGCTCGTGGACAAATTGGCATTTTGTCCGTCTGGGGTGGACATTAGTTTTTATTAGAGGAGGGAGTAGCGGTTGAATTTATATGCAGAGTTGTTGAGGATTATTGGGGATAGTGAAAGGGTTTCGGTGAATGCGACGGTGTTGGAGCAGCATGGCAAGGGTGTGGCTTATCATGATCTACATTTGCCGGACGTGGTGGTATTCCCGGTTTCGAAGGAGGAGATTGTGGAGGTTGTCAAGTTCGCCAATCAGCATTCGATTCCAATTGTGCCGTTTGGTGCAGGCTCAAGTTTGGAGGGGCAGATTATTCCGGTTACTGGAGGAATCAGTCTTAATTTGACATTGATGAATCAGATTCTTTCAATCCGGTCGGATGATTTTATTGCAGTCGTACAGCCGGGCGTGACGAGAAGTCAATTAAATCAGGCATTAAAGAAATATGGCTTGTTTTTTCCCACTGATCCGGGGGCAGATGCGACCATTGGCGGGATGGCAGCTACGAATGCCAGCGGCACCAATAGTGTGAAATATGGGGTCATGCGTGATCAGGTGCTTGGTTTCGAAGTCGTCCTGGCAGATGGTTCTATTATTCGGACAGGGGGATATTCGTACAAATCATCCGCCGGTTATAATTTAACCGGGCTGTTTGTTGGCTCCGAAGGAACATTGGGCGTATTTACAGAAGTCATATTGAAGCTGCACGGCATACCTGAGGAGACATCTGATGTAAAAGTAACCTTCCCATCGATTGAGGCAGCAGGAGGAGCTGCGAATCTCTTGTTAAAAGCTGGGCTGTCGATTGGAAAAATTGAATTAGTTGATGATAAAACCATTAAAGCGGTCAATGCCTATAAAGGAACATCCTATCGTGAAGAGCCGACACTGTTCATAGAACTTAGCGGCAGTAAACCGGATGTTGAAAACAGCATGTCGATTGTTCATGAGATTGTCCATGATGAACATTGTGTCTCTTTTGAATTTGAAAATGATTCACTGAAAAGAGCCCAGCTTTGGGAAGCCCGCCATCAAGCTGCATTGGCGATCATGGCTGCCAATCCGGGGAAGGGACATATGGTAACAGATGTCTGTGTCCCGCTTTCAGAGTTGGTTAATGCCTTAAAGCACACAAGAAAAACCGTTGATAAATATGGAATTGACGCGGTTATTTTCGGGCATGTCGGGGACGGAAATTACCATGCTGTTTTTTCTGTCGATACCAATAACGAGGAATACATGAAGAAGGTAAAGGAAGCCCACAAAGAAATCGTTCAGTTCGCCTTGTCCAAAGGAGGAACCTGCACGGGTGAACACGGAGTAGGTATTGGTAAGAAGTCGTTCCTAGTCGAAGAACATGGGGATTCGCTCTTCATCATGAAAGGTATCAAAGCACAACTGGATCCTAACAATATTTTCAATCCAGGGAAAGTATTTGATAGTATTCCTGTTAGATCTTAATAGAAAAAGAGTGCAAGCCGGCTCCTGTTGAAGTCGGCTTGCGGTCTTCAAGCGCACCAGTGGGCTATTCATTTTTTACAGTTTGCGACTTTTATTTCACTGATTTTCGAATAAAAAACCTATGAAAATAAGAGTAAGGTCAAATTCAATTAAACGTTTGATTGAAGGAGAATAATCGAAAATAATGTCATTTCCCGAGAAATAAAGTGGGTTTTTGTAAAGGGATGTCGATTTTTCTGTCATTGCATTTTAAATGTAAACCATCACATTATATCATCTATTATTTTTGCATTTTTGACGAACGAGTCTGAACCTTCTCCTCACTTTATAGGGCTTTTTTATGTTTTATTAGTGAAAATAAGGAATATATAGATTGAATCTGAGATTAAAAAATCTGTGAACGTTGAGGTTACTTGTTTAATGAATTAGCCAAAAAGGTGATATTCGACAAAATAATACCTTAGCAAAAGGGGACTCATTAAATGTTTTTTGGATAAGTTTCGGATTACGTGTTTTGTTGCCGAACCGGTGCCTGTATGGGCACAGCAAAAGTTGCTCCACTTGAGCCTCCATGATGATGAATCATATGATGAGGATGATAGTGAGGATGGTAGTGATAGTACAATGACAAAGGAGATCCGTATCCCATATGGGTTCCGTAAGGATAGGGGTTATAGCCTGTTCCATAATGGGGATACATATAAGTTCTTAATTCTGGATTCATGTTTTCACCTGCTTTTTTGAAAATATTTAGCAACAGGAATTTTATCATTCAACTTCTTCTTGAGCATAATGTGATTCCCTATATAGTAAATGAATTTTTCTTATAAGTTGTTTGGATATTTGTAGGACTAATTCAAAATCTTTTATTGGGAAATGCTACGATAAACTACATGAGACACCTATAGGCTAAGAAAAGGGGTATTTAAAGACATAAGTCATGAAAGATGGGCTAGTCTAAATCTAGCCCGTGTAGTTTTGTTAGATTGGATTCTTGTGAAAGGGAAATTTTGTTAAAAACTATTTTTTATCGATTACCTATTACAGGTTCGCCAGTTGTAGCATTAAGGAACAGTTTGGGGTTACGTGGTCCTTTTTTAAAATCAAATATATTGTTCATGCTGCCAGCTTGAGCGTCTAAAGAAGTTCCGCCAATTCGGCCTAAATTCCAGTTATCTTCAATAAACTTAACGATGGAAGTTTGATTTGTTAAAGTATGGTCAACAAAGTTGCTCTTTGCATATGGTGATATCACTAATAGAGGTAATCTTGGACCATAGCCATTTTGACCAGACGCAACGCTCCGACCGTTGGATGGAGCATAAGCATGATCATACCATCCATCGGAATCATCATAGGTTATAATTACTGCGGTATCTTTCCATTCAGGAGTTTTTTCAAGCTTGTTGATTGTGTCGACAATAAATCTTTGTTCATCGAGTGGGTCTGAATAACCTGCATGACCGTCCTCATACATTGGTGCTTTTAAATAGCTAACACTTGGCATGTTACCTGCATCGACAGCTTTCCAGAAATCATTGATATCATACTGATGGTTTGCCTGATCTGATTTACCGATCATGGCTGTTGAGCTTGGTGGTTTATGATCCGGATTTGCTGTTGAGGCATAATATTGGAACGGCTCATGGTGGGGACTGTAGTCTTTAACAGAGCTTCCACCAACATTGGTATGAGTAGCAGATGGATTTGCAAAGCCACCCTCGAACCAGCCCCATGTAATACCTTTAGCATTAAGCAGATCGCCAATATTTTTATTGACATTTTTCATTTGAAGAGTATAGCTTTTTTTACTTGAAGCATGGTCTAAATGGGGGTCGGCATCCCCAGTAACCATACCGTTTTCAAATAAATTATAAACATCGCTTGTCACGGGTTGACCATTTTTATCAAACAATTCTGCCCCCCGGGTGTTACCGGAAATGACGTTTAACGCGCCTGGAGTAGATGGCCCGTATACTGTTCCAAAGAAATTGTCACTCATCGCAAAGTTTTGAGCATAATTCCACATCGCTGTAACGGTATTTCCATCGTAATAGTCCATGACAATATTATTACCGCCTCCAGTGCCAGTAACAAACTTATCCATTTTTCCACCATCGACTGCATCCAATTCACTTTGATAGCTGTGATCCATATCAGGTGTCATTGCTTGCGAACGATCGAGGCGAACAGGATTTGCACCGTTTGGATTATTGGTAATTAAGTTTGTTTTAGAGATACCGGGTTGTGATCCATTGTAATCCTTTGGTGTTAATAAATTGTTCACCTCAGGTGTATTTTTCTTTGCAAAAAATTGAGGTTTTTCTTTAACATTTAGCGCATAGGGGTAGGTACCGAAGTAATGGTCAAATGAAACATTTTCACCAAAAATAACAACAACATGTTTTATTGGTGTAGTTGTTGTTGTTTTGCCGGATTTTGCATTAACACTCACTTTATTAGATGCTGATGTATGGACCTGTATTTCATCCTTGTTCGGTACCTGGGCGTTTGTAACAATCGGAGTAACCGTTAAAATCGTACCTAGTGCCGCTGCACTTAGAACATTAATGACTTTAGCCAAATTTTTCCTTTTTACTACTATACCCCCTAATCGATATCCTTAATTACATACCTTACTCTACTTTGCAGCTTTAAACTCCTTGTTAAGCTAGTATTAAGTATCGTAAAGGGCATATTAATTTTTCGTAAATCGTAGGTGCCGCTGTTTTTAGAAACATATTTCGAAGAAGAAGTAGTTTAACAAACTCTTAACGTTCTATATGTGTAGACTTTACAAATCTTTATTAACTTAGGAATAAATAAAAGCACTATTAGGAGGAGGAGCTACTAAGACTATATTTCATTTACCATGGAGTTTGGACGTTTTTGGAGTGCCTAATGGGCCATCTTATTTTTTCTAAAGTTTTTCCATAACGAGTTAAACACAAATCTGATGAAAAAATTAGAGGAGATGAAAATAACCAAAAAAATTCGTAAAAATCTTTTAAACCGAAAACGGACAACTCGTTTAGCAATTGCAACTGTTGTCTGTGCAGGAGTACTTGGATTTTCCGGCTTTACAATGGCAACCAATTTGTTTACCTCTCCTCATGCAGGCCCACAAGCCGATGGAACCTCTGTTACTCCTGTAGGATGGAAAGTTACCCCTGTCGGTATTCAACAGAAAGCTGGATACTTTCCCGTCAATGCTGTCCTGTCACCAGATGGTTCAGCGGTAGTGGTTCCGAACATTATTCACGACCAAAATGGAAAGCAGACTGTACAGGTTATGGATGCAAAGAATGGCAGCGTACTGTAAGTCGTAGAGCTTGATGGTAATGCTGGTCAAGGTGTTGCACCAGGTATTACTTTTAGCCATGATGGGACGCATGTATACCTTGCAGCAGCCAATAAAGATACTGTTGTGGTATTTGGATGGGACAAAAGTGTACATAAATTATCCCTCGAAAAAACGCTCTCGCTTCCACAAGGAACTTATCCTCAAGATGTAGCTGTTTCGAAGGATGATCGGACCATTTATGTAACAGGGCAGCTTAGTAATAAACTTGTTGCAGTAGATGTTGCTACAGGTAAAACCTCTCAAGCAAATGTTGGCGCTTATCCATTTGCTGTTGTAGTTTCAAAGGATGGAAAGACGGCATATGTCAGCAATCAGGGTGACAAGACGTTATCCGTGATGAGTGTTGATGGACTTTCTGTTACCCCTAGGAGCACTATTACTGTTGGCACCCATCCAAACCGCATGTTAATCGATGCACAGCACAATCGAATGTTTGTTGCAAATGGGGACAGCGACTCTATTTCCGTTATTGATATGACTAAAAATACTGTTACCAACACGATCTCTGTTCAGCCGTTCCGCGGTGCACACGCCGGGACTCAACCAAATAATTTAGCCTTGTCTTCCAACGGTAATACCTTATATGTAACGAATGGCGGCAATAACGATGTGGCCGTAATAAATGTCTCTGATAAAGAAAAATTTGGCCGAATCGAGGGATTGATTCCTACTGGTTGGTATCCGATAGGAGTCCAAGTGACACCGGACAATCAATTGTTAATCACAAGCGCTAAAGGTCTGGGTACTGGACCAAACAAAGGAACGGATCCATCCAATCCAAACAATCATCCGTATATTGAAAATCAGCTTCTGGGAACTTTAGAGATTGTTCCATCGCCATCTGAAGATAAGCTAGAAAAATATACAAAGCAAGTAAATGACAATAATGGTTTTAAGCAACAAAATAAAGTGCGTGGATTTAATAAGGAATCTACCGGTACCATTGTACCTCGTTTTGTAGGAGAATCTTCACCAATCAAGCATATTATTTACATTGTTAAAGAGAACCGTACTTATGATCAGGTGCTTGGTGACCTGAAAAATCCGGATGGTACACCACGTGGAAACGGTGATCCTTCCATTACCCTTTTCGGCAATAGTAGTGATGATGAACAATCAGTAGATTGGTAATCGTCTTTTATAAATTTAATCTGTCAGGGTCCTGGTCAATTCCTTGGGCCCTGAAATCATTTAGCAGTAACTATGACGTTTTATATAAGGATGAATTTTGAAATAGTTTATTTTTTATCATAGGTAGAAATCTCTCTATTTGAGCATACTGTAATAATAAGTATGTTCTAGGGGGGATTGGGTGAAGGGGTTAACGAAATTATCGGATCTTTGTTGGGAAGGGCTTACTTTAAAACATGTTTCGCACAGAAAAATTGTTGTTCCCTATCTTATGTTTACCTTCACGGCGCTTTTATTTGAGCTATTTTTGATAGTGATTTACGGCTTAACAGCGTGTTTGCTTTATAAGTACGGATTAAGCCCTAACCTCGTATTCTATATCAGCGGCCCAGTGTTGATCATCATGCTTGGCTTAACGACGACAGTTTTGGTTTCTATTATTAGGAATGGAAGAATTACTTGTTAATTTTGATTTTTTAAAAAACTGTTTAGTTGAAGAAGGACAAAACTTATCAAAGGAGATGGAAGAATTGTCCTTCAGGGAGCCTATGAAGGCCAAAACATATTAAAAGAACAAGAAAAATGTCCTTCATTATGATGAAGGACAGTATATATAAAGGGAGCTATCGATCCAACTATATCTCTTTATTCATAATAAGCCCATTGATGGACCCCAACAATATTAAAGTTCTTCCCTAAGATTCTACTAATTCTCTTTTTAGACACTACCATGCCACACCATTCGTAAATCCCATTTGTAGTGATTTTTCGATCTGGAAACAGCATCCTATACTCTTTCACGCTTCGCAAAACAGCCGCTTCCACCGTTTCCTTGTGATTGCAATCGCCACATATGCACATTTTTCCTTGTACTGAAATAGAGAAGGATGTGCAAAGTGCACAAGTAAACCATTTTCGTAAATTTTCATATTTATATGATGGCAGCCTAGAATAAGGAGACTCATTAATATGCAGGGAAATCAATTTTTCTGCTAGTCTCTTATGCCCTTCATTCAGTTTGGAAGAAATCATATTTAATTTATTTAAATAACGATTTACCTGATTGGGAAAAATAATCTGTTCGGTACGAGGGGCTTGGTATAGAGTAAATAGGGGATTCATAAAAACAACTCTAGATTCAATAGGGGTATTTATCTTCAAACTATGAAGCAGCTGGCGGAGTAAGGATGTACATCGTTCCAATTGCAGCAATGGATCCCTTCGTTCGGTACCATTTGATAGATAGAATCTTTTATTTTCAAAATAGCAATCGTCTTCGAAATTTTTTACTTCATTCAAGTAAAACAATTTTTGCAATAGAATTAACGAATCAATCTGGAACTTCGAACCGTTGAATTCAAGCAATAGGTCGTTTAATATCAAACATTCGCATTGCAACTTTTCGGTTAATCCAGCGAACATTGTCTCCCCCTCATAGCCTTTTTTCAGATTGAAATAATTTTGTTTATCTGCCGGGGACAAATTCATACGCGTATTTAAGAATTCCAATAGTACCAATTCAGCCGGTTTCATTAGTGGTTTGTACAGCATAAGTCACAACCTCTCCAAAATTTTTAAAAATACAATTTTATTTTAATGGAATTTTTTCCAGTATTCCAGTTGAAACTAACCATTACCTGTGATATAGTAATGAAGTCCAATAATTGACCAAAAAACTAAAATGGTCAATAAGGAGTGGGAACAATGGCGACAGATCGGCGTAAGATGATTGTGGAAGCAGCAGGGAAGTCTTTTTCAATGTTTGGTTATAAAGCGACGACAATGGATCAGGTGGCAAAGCTCGCAGGCGTTGGTAAAGGGACTATTTACACCTTCTTTAAAAATAAGGAAGAGTTATTTGAAGAGATCGTTTCATCATTATTAAAAGAAATGAAAGCTGAGGCAGAGGCTGTCATTCAGCCGGAGTTGCCGTTTGCGGAAAATGTCCATCGTGCTTTATACCGTTTGTTAGAATTCCGTTCTCACCATCAGCTGATGATTAAGCTCATTCAGGAAGAAAAAGAGATGGGCACCTTGGCTGTTTCGGAAATGCTCCAACATATTGAGAGTGAAATCATAGCCTATTTAAAGGAGAAAATGAAAGCTGCAATTGCCAAAGGTGCCATTCCTGCATTTGACCCTGAAATCACTAGTTTTTTACTGTTTAAAATGTATATTGCGCTTGTGTTTGACTGGGAAAAAAACCACGAACCATTAAGCTCTGAACGAATTGCCGAAATCATGAAGGCGCTTTTGCTCAAAGGATTATCACAATGATGATTCTTTCTTTTTTAAGAAAAATGACTATTTGACGATTTTAGTCATAATAAAATTTGAAGGGGTGGACAATTATGAAAGCTTTAGCATTATTGAAAAGTGAAATCATGCAAATCCTCCATAAACGGAAACTACTGATTGCTATCATTGGCGTTATGACAATTCCTGTGCTATACAGCGGCACTTACCTTTGGGCCTTCTGGGACCCATATGCCCATTTGGACAGAATGCCAGTGGCGATTGTTAATAATGACGAAGGTGCCACCTATAATGGTCAGGAGTTAACGATTGGAAAGGATTTAGTGAAGAATTTAAAGAAGAAAGATAGCTTTAACTGGCATTTTGTTAGTGCCAACAGAGCAAAAGAAGGTTTAAAACAGCAAGATTATTATTTAGAAATTGAAATTCCAAAAGATTTTTCAAAAAACGCAACGACATTGCAAAGCCATCATCCGAAAAAATTAGAGCTGATCTATACTGTAAATGAAGGCTATAACTACTTATCATCCAAAATCGGCGATTCAGCGGTTGAAAAAATAAAAGAAGAAGTTTCAAACTCTGTCACGAAAACATACGCTGAATCGATGTTCAACAATTTAAAAGACGTTGCCAAAGGACTGAATAAAGCAAGTGACGGTGCGGGAGACCTTTATAAAGGGATCCGTGATGCCAAAGATGGGGCCGGGAAATTAGCGGAAGGAATCACTTCAGCTAAAAGGGGCACAGACCAATTAACAAATGGGGCAAAATCCGTTCAAACCGGAGCTCAAACAATGGAGCAAAAGCTCGAAGTTTTGGCTGAAAAATCAACAGTCTTTTCACAAGGGATTCAATCTGCATCTTCCGGTTCGCAGCAGGTTCAAAGCGGATTGCAGCAATTTGGAGCAGGACTTGTGCAAATGAAGGATGCCAATACTAAGCTGTTAGAAGGCGCGAACCAAGCAGAAGCGGGTGGCAAGCAAATATCTGGTGGATTAGATGAAGCAGCCAAGAATCTACCTGACTTGCAAAGTGGTGCCAAACAGCTTTCAGATGGTGCTTTGAAACTCTCTGCTTCCATTGATCAATGGAAAGCAGGAGCCGACAAAGCAAAGACAAGTGCTGATTCTGTCAATCAAGGATTACAGAAGCTCCTTGATCAAGTAAGCCAGATGGAGGACAAAACCGCTGATCCGTTGGAAAAAGCAAAACTAGATGTTTTAAAAACCAGCCTGGCAAAATTGTTGCAAGGAAGCCAGCAAGTTGCTTCTAGTGTAGGTGATTTAGCGGGCATTACGGCGCAAATAAAGCAAGGTTCTGATTCACTAGAATTTGGTTCTGTCCGGTTGAATCAAGGACAGGACAAATTGGCCGCAGGGCTCAACCGATTATCTGATGGTGCCAAACAACTTGTCAGCGGTCAAGACCAATTAACACAAGGACTTACCCAATTCGGTTCAAAGCTTGATGAAGCTCAAAAAGGATTCAGCCAACTTGAAAATGGTAGTTTAGCGCTAACAACAGGACTCGGGCAATTAGCATCAGGTTCTTCCCAATTTGTGAATGGTACGAATAAACTGGCACAAGGTTCAAAACAATTAACTGATGGTAGTTCTGCTCTATATAACGGTCAAAAAGACTTACAAAATGGAATAACCCAGCTGGCGAATGGTTCTGCTGATTTAACTGGCGGAATGGGAAAATTAGTAGACGGCTCAAAACAATTGAGTGATCAATTGCATAATGGAGCTAAAGATGCTAATGATATCAAAGCAAACGACCGTGTTTACGACATGTTTGCTAAACCGGTCAACCTTAAAGATGAAAGAATGAATTATGTTCCAAATTACGGCAGCGGCTTGGCGCCTTATTTCTTGTCACTTAGTCTATTCGTCGGCGCTCTTATGCTTTCCGTTATTTTTCCAATGTATAAACCGGCTGCAGAGCCAAAGAGCGGTTTCAGTTGGTTTATTGGCAAAACAGGGATTATTCTGGCAGTAGGGGTTGGTCAGGCGTTATTAGCTGATGCCGTATTGCTGCTTGGTCTCGGATTGGAAGTGAAAAGTGTTCCATATTTTATTATGCTGAGTATTTTTGCCAGCTGGACATTTATGGCGATCATTCAATTCCTTGTGGCAGCTTTGGATAATCCTGGACGTTTCATTGCTGTTATCATTTTGATTTTGCAATTAACAGGAAGTGCAGGAACCTATCCGATTGAACTTAGTCCGAAGTTTTTACAAATGATTACGGATTACTTGCCGATGACCTATACCATTTCAGGTTTCAGGTCAGTCATCTCCACAGGAGATTATAGCTTCATGTGGAATAATATCAGGCATCTTGGCATTTTCTTTATGGCATTCCTTGCTGCAACATTCACATTCTTTACTGTGAAATTAAAACGCCTGCGGAAGATGGAAATGGCTTAAAAACTGTTTTTGGTTTGTGATCGGCGAATTGAATATTAGCAACAAAAGAGGCTGACCCAAAAGGTCGATAAAATCGACTTTTTAGGGCTCAGCCTTTTCTTTAGAATATTTATTGGATATTATTGGTTGTAATTAGTGCACAGAAGATAATTCCCCCTGAATTATTCCTCCGCATTGTGGTGTTTTCCACGTTTTCAAATTGTGAGCAACACAAATAAGACTGCATTTCACCGTTATCTTTGCGGGAATATTTGATTGAACAGTATTAATGTATTCTGGATTTAGAAATGTTTGTTTATTAGCTACAACATTAAAAGTGTATAAATCTTCTATCATATAGTTCCTTCTTTCTGTTTCTTTGGTGAAACACTTGACTCAAACATCCTCTGTGTTTGAGTCAAGAAGACTGATTTCTAACATTATTAGCATACTTTTTTATTGATATTGCTTGATCTGGTCCTATTTTTTTTCAATACTATTGTTAATTGTCCTATTAAAGCTACTAATACTAGGACACCAGCTGCAAACGGTAATTGAGAAGGTGTTAATCCCATTAGTATAATACCTCCTCCAAGCGCTGATCCAACAGAGCTTCCTAAATAATTTGCGGAACTATTTAAGGCAACAGCAGCCGAACCATTATTTGGTTGAGATTGGAGTAGTACATGTTGTTGTGGAGCCTGCGATGCCCAGCCCGTTGCTCCCCAGAGAAAAAAAGGTAAAAAAGTGAGTATAGGAATGTTAAGGGAGGCTGGTAGAATGAAAAAAGAAACAGCCAATATAGTTAAAATACCGGCCATAAGAAGTGACGGACGTCCAGTCCTATCAATAAGAGTTCCAATAAAAAAGCTTCCAATGACTCCACCAATTCCCCAAGCCCATAAATAGGGTGTTATATTGTTGATTTTAGCCAGATCATGTAATACCGATGACGTGTACGTATAAAGCCCTAAACTTGCAACACTGGTCAAAAAAGTAATTCCAACGGTTGCTGAAACCTGTTTATTCGTTATCATTCTAAACCGTTGACTTAGTGATGGTGGTGCAGAGGCTTTAAAGTTTGGAAACCAAATAATAATTCCGATCATTGCAATAATTCAGATTACAGTAACTAACCAAAGGGTTCCCTGCCAAGCGAAATGTTCGGCAACCATTAAGCCAATAGGAACTCCTATAATAGTTCCTATACTCATTCCTCCAAGTATCATACCCAATGCTCGACCTCTTTTTTGTTCAGAAACAAAGGAAGATGCTGAAGATGCAGCCAGTGGAGAATAAAGTCCAGCGCCAATACCTGCCACTGCTCGAGATATTAATAATGTATAAAAATTAAAAGACAGTGCGCTAGCTGCATTAGCTACAGAAAATATTGCTAATGCTAAAACTAATACCTTACGGGCGGGTTTTTCTGCCAATAATGTTGCAAAAATTGGTGCAGCTAATGCGTAACAAAGGGTAAATGCACTTACGGCTAAACCTGTCTGTGAATCAGATAAACTAAATGTTTTCCCAATATCGGGCAATAACCCAGCTATTACATAGGCATCAAACCCAAGAGCAAACATGCCTATAGTGAGTAGTAAAACTTTTTGCATAGTAAATCCTCCTCATATTCTTTTGAAAGATTCTTCACCTTAAAATTTCATTAGATAATCCCTGTGTAATAAGGTTTTCTTGAAGCATTTGTTATAATTTCATGAGTATCGATATCTGAAAGGGTACCAAAAGTTTCAGTTGGATGGAAATATCAATATTCTAGATGGGTATAACAAAAGGTTAGATCAAGAGAGGTATGAAATAATGAATATCGAATGGTTACAAAGCTTTTCAGAAGCGGCCAGGCAAAAAAGTTTATCGAAAGCCGCTAAAGTTCATAACATATCCCAACCTGCTCTACGTAAACATATTAAGAATCTAGAACATTATCTTGATGTAGTATTATTCCATAGGACACCATCTGGGATTGAATTAACAGAAGCAGGCGAACGCTTCTACGCTAAAATTATTCCTGTTCTAAATGAAATGACTAAAATTTGTGCAGAAATACGTCAATATAGCCAGACCTCTCCTATAGCTTTAGGAAGCCTACACAGTCTTGCAACTTACTATTTACCTCCTAAAATAAGAGGCATTAAGATTTTAGGCCGACCAATTACGTTAATGATTCAAAATACTTCTAAAGAACTGCTACAGTCATTGCATGAAGATAGGCTCAATGCAGTTATTATTGATTCAATTTATACAGATGAGTCTTTATGGAATTGTGAATTATTTACAGAACCCTATTATGCAGTCTTTCCATTGGAACATCGTTTTCGGTCGAAAAAAACAGTTGATCTTTCTGAACTATGTAATGAACCATTGATTGTTCACCAGTCACCATGTGATACAAGGGAACACATTATTGAACAAATGGCGCTAATTGGCAAAAAACCCAACATAGTAAATGAAGTGGCTTTTGGAGATTTCATTTTTGGAGTCGTAACGGCTGGAATGGGGATAACTATTGTACCTAAACTGTTGGCTAAACACATTAGTCATCAACAACTTTTCACGTTACCAATAACCAATTTTGGACGAAATAGAACAATTTCATTAGCAACAAAAAATTCGAAAATAGGATCTCAACTTTTTCAGCTTTTATCACAGTTTGAAATTCCGAGTAAAAAACCGACCTGAATTTTTTAGCTTAATAAAAATTCAAGAAACAAAAAAGAGGGGACCCCAAAAGTATATCTTTTAAGGACACCCTCTTTTTATGCATAGAAGTTATTATTGATCGTTCCTAGTTCCGGCAATAAGTGTTAACATCGGCACTTCGCCTTTTTTTACTTTGCTTTTATGCACTGTCTTCCTTGAATATTCTTTGACCTCTGGTCTTTCTGCACTGTTGATCGTGTACTCTTCCATCAGCCCGATAAACGCTCCCATCAATAGGAGAACGACGGAAGCAGCCATAAATCCGATTCCCATACTAATAAGGAGGTAACCGCTTTCATGGGTGTGGTTAAAAATTCCGAATAAGAGAAAGATTAATCCTGAACCGCTGCCATAGGCTGCCAATGAATGAAAGGATTCTAAAATTTTAAAGTGTTTCTTATCCATTTTTATCACTCCCCCCTTACTGAATATTCTATCAATTGTCACAAATTTGTCAAACTTTTTTTACAATAATTTCCGTGGTAAATAAATGGTATGTAATGGGGTGTTAAAAAGCGGTATAATATAATTTTAGTCAAATAAAAACGGGACCTATTTAGGTCCCGCCAAACATGTTAACGGTTTCGATTTTGTAAATTTTGCTGCGCCATTTTTACAAGCTCGCGAACCATGCTGCCGCCGAGACGGCCGCCGACTTTTCCAGCCTGTTCCGAAGTAAGCTGTCCGTTGTATCCCTTTTTCAAAGGAACACCTATTTCTTCCGCGGCTTCAAATTTGGCCGCTTCAGGGCTTGAGGACTGAACCACTCGCGCCTTTAATTGATCAAGCCCCGCTCTTGCCTCGGGTACAAGAATTTTATTTTTTCTGGCCATCAACATCCCTCCTTACCGTTAGAATTTCCAAAAAATCATCTGCTGTACACTGGATAATTTCTTCAAGCTACAGTATAATACTTGGTAATTAGTCAAAAATATTCTATGAAAAAGAGAGTAGTTACCTGGGAAGTGAAAGCGAGCCGGGAGTGGTGGAAGCCTGGTACGGAACAGATAATGAAGCGCACTTTGGAGAAGCATGCCTGAACTAAAGAGTAGGGTATGCCGGAGATTCCTCCGTTACAAAGGAAAGCTGGTTCGTTTCGAACAATTAGAGTGGTACCGCGGGATAACTCTCGTCTCTTTTCACAGAGGCGGGGGTTTTTTGCTGTTTATCAATATAAGGAGGTTTTAAAGTGAATTTTAAGAAAGAACTTGCGGGAATTTTGTATGAAGCGCTTGAAGGAGAGATTTCAGTTGAACAGCTGGAACAAGCAATAGAGAAACCGAAAAACCAATCCCTTGGAGATTTGGCGTTTCCGTGCTTTTCACTGGCAAAATTAAAACGGAAAGCACCAAATTTGATTGCAGAGGAATTAAAGGAAAAGATTCAGTCGCCGACATTTGAAAAAGTGGAAGTCGTCGGGGCTTATTTGAATCTGTTTTTGAATAAAAAGCTTGTATCAGAAAAAGTGATTAGCCAGATTATGACAGAAGACAGCCATTACGGCGATCAGAATTTTGGTGTCGGCGGCAATGTGACAATCGATATGTCTTCCCCGAATATTGCTAAACCTTTTTCGATGGGGCATTTGCGTTCAACTGTCATTGGTAATGCGATCGCGAAAATTTTAGAAAAATGCGGCTATAAGCCCATTAGAATTAACCATTTGGGCGATTGGGGCACCCAATTCGGCAAATTAATCGCAGCTTATAAGCATTGGGGCGATGAAGAAAAGGTCAAACAGAACCCAATCAAAGAGTTATTGGCCCTGTATGTTCAATTCCATGCGGAAGCGGAAATGAATCCCGCTCTTGAGGATGAAGGACGCAGCTGGTTTAAAAAATTAGAGGACGGCGATGAAGAAGCGCTGAGCCTGTGGCAATGGTTCCGTGATGAGTCATTAAAAGAATTTTCACGAATTTACGAGTTGATGAATGTGGAATTCGATTCGTTTGCGGGGGAAGCCTTTTATAATGATAAAATGGACCGCGTCATTAAGCTGCTAGAAGAGAAGAATCTGCTTGTTGAATCTGACCAGGCACAAGTAGTTGAACTAACTGAGGAAGAGTTGCCGCCATGTTTAATTAAAAAATCCGATGGCGCCACTCTTTATGCAACCCGGGATTTAGCAGCAGCCCTTTACCGCAAGGAAACGTACGATTTCGTCAAATCGTTATACGTAGTAGGGCATGAACAAAGCCTTCATTTCAAGCAGCTCATTGCTGTATTACGGAAAATGGGCTATGACTGGGCTGATAACATGGTTCACATTCCATTTGGCATGATGCTAAAAGACGGTAAAAAAATGTCCACCCGTAAAGGAAAAGTTGTCCTTTTAGAAGAAGTATTAAATGAGTCGATTGAAATGGCTCGCAGCAATATTGAAGAAAAGAATCCGAATCTGGCAAATAAAGATGAAGTGGCCAAACAAGTAGGGGTTGGCGCAGTCATCTTCCATGATTTAAAAAATAACCGGATGAATGATATTGAATTTTCTTTAGAGGAAATGCTGCGTTTTGAAGGAGAAACAGGCCCTTATGTCCAATATACATTTGCGAGAGCCTGCTCGATATTGCGAAAAGGCGACTGGACAAAAGACGCTTCCAGTCAGGCTTCCTATCATTCTACATGGGAGAAAGAATGGAAGGTTGTCTCAATGTTAATGGAATTCTCAAATGCAATCAAACGGGCCTGCGAGAATTTCGACCCTTCACAAGTAGCAAAATATATTGTTGATCTGGCACAAAGTTTTAATAAATATTATGCTGAAGTAAAGGTTCTTGAAGATAGCGAAGAGAAACAGGCACGTTTGGCACTTGTTTACAGTGTGACGGTTGTTCTGAAGGAAGGCTTGCGCCTCTTAGGAATTGACGCCCCTGAGGAAATGTAAGGCATTTTACTTAAAAATTGGGTGTATTTCAGTTACAATATGGCTATAAGTGATGAGGAGGGCAAAAAGATGAGCGATTTGTTATTGAAAAGCTTTGAATTAACAAGGAATAATGTTGTGAAAGAAATTGATGGATTAACAGAAAGCACAGCAGATGTACAGCCCGAAGGATTTAATAACACCATTCACTGGCATATTGGACATATCTTAACAGTTGCCGAACAGTTCATGTTCGGGTTCCCGAAAAAATCTACTCACTTACCATTTAATTATCTAGAATTATTTGGAAATGGGACTAAACCGGCTGATTGGCAAGGGGATGTTCCGTCCGTTCAAGAATTAACTGCTCAGCTAAAAGAACAGTTGAAACGAATTAAAGAAATTCCGGCGGAACAGTTTAATGAGCGCTTGAAAACACCATTTTTAGGGCAGGAAACCTTTGGCGAGCTGACCAGTTTTGGTATTTTCCATGAAACCTATCATCTTGGGCAAATTCATGCGATGAAACGGATCGTTGGAGCCACACAGGCAACAAAATAATCTATCTGACAGCTTCTTGTCACCCCGGGCATTCGGGCTGATGAAGAAGCTTTTCTTTTTTAGTTCGTAGTAAAAAGGCCAGCAGGGATTTATTTTATTCATAATTGCCTTATTTTCGCCAAGAATATAAAGTATACCCTATATTTTAAGAAAATACTTCATCTTGCTATCACCTTATGATAAAATCAATCGGTAATTTAATTCAGGTGGGTGAGGGGTTTGCTTTCTTCAATTAAGCGGATTTTAATTGGACGTCCGCTAAAATCAACAGATTTAGGCGAACATAAATTGAATATTTTAAAAGCATTAGCGGTTCTTTCTTCCGATGCCTTATCATCTGTTGCGTATGGGACCGAGCAAATTTTGATCGTTCTGGCAACAATTAGCATAGTTGCCTTCTGGTACTCCATCCCCATAGCTGTTGGTGTATTGTTTCTATTAGCCGCACTGATTTTATCTTATCGGCAAATTATTTTTTCTTATCCTCATGGCGGGGGAGCCTATGTTGTCTCGAAGGAAAACTTGGGAGAGAAACCAGGTCTGATTGCCGGGGGATCTTTACTTGTTGATTATATTTTAACCGTGGCAGTAAGTGTTTCCGCAGGTACGGACGCGATTACATCGGCGTTTCCGGCAATGCACCAGCATAAAGTCTTAATTGCCTGTGTACTGGTTGTAATCATTACGATCTTAAACCTAAGGGGATTAACGGAATCTGCAACGATTTTGGCTTATCCAGTTTATTTATTTGTCCTGGCGATTTTGATTTTAATTATCATGGGCATTTTTAGAATTGCTACAGGTCATGTTCCGGCAAGTTCTCATACACCTCTTGGGACGCCGGTGTCAGGTATTACATTATTTTTGCTGCTGCGCGCTTTTGCTTCGGGCTGTTCCGCATTAACCGGGGTAGAGGCAATTAGTAATGCCATTCCGAATTTCAAGGATCCGGCTCCAAACAATGCCGCGAAGACTCTTATCTTAATGGGGTCGATTTTGGCTTTGTTATTCTCGGGTATTACGTTTTTAGCCTATTATTATGGGATTAGCCCAAATGCAACAGAAACAGTTGTTTCGCAAATTGCAAGGGAAACGTTTGGGCGAAATTATCTTTACTTTTTTGTTCAAGGAACAACAGCATTGATTTTAGTTCTGGCTGCAAATACCGGTTTCTCCGCCTTTCCGATGTTGGCATTTAGTCTTGCGAAAGATAAATATATGCCGCGGATGTTTACGATCAGGGGTGATCGTCTCGGCTATTCAAATGGAATTGTGTCCTTAGGGATTGCTTCGATTCTGCTTATTATTGCGTTCAAAGGAGAAACAGAGCATTTAATTCCGCTTTATGCAGTTGGTGTATTTATTCCGTTCACCTTGTCGCAAACAGGGATGATCCTAAAGTGGCTGCGTGAGAAACCGGCCGGTTGGACCGCAAAGCTGGCTGCAAACCTCGTAGGGGCGCTGATTACCCTAACGGTCCTGCTTATTTTCTTTATTACAAAGTTTGGGCAGGTATGGTTTGTGTTTATCTTTTTACCATTAATGGTGATTCTCTTCTTAAGAGTCAATAAACATTATGAAGCAGTCGGCGAACAGTTAAGAGTTCATCCGGAGGAAACGATTCCACCGATTGAAGGCAATGTCATCATTGTTCCTGTTGCCGGAATTACGAAAGTAGTGGAAAATTCGATAAACTATGCAAAATCATTAACCGACCAAATCTTTGCGGTGTATGTCTCTTTTGACCGTGAGGATGAAAAACAGTTTGCAGAAAGATGGCAAAAGTGGCAGCCCGATGTCCGGCTTGTGACATTACAGTCGCGCTACCGCAGTATTTTACAGCCATTATCTAAATTTATTGATACGGTTGAACATAAAGCGCAGGAAAACCATTACCAGGTTACGGTGTTAATTCCGCAATTCATTCCGAAGAAGAGCTGGCATAATATATTGCATAATCAATCAAGTTTGTTGATTCGGACCTATCTGCTTTATAAAAAGAACGTCATGTGTCCACTTTACCGTATCAATTTAAGCGGTAAAAAATAGAGATGACTTAAGGTGCTTGATGGTATAATAATTATAAGTGAATATGAAGAGTTTTCTAGGGTTCGGTGACCAGCATTAGGTCAGTCTGGACCCGAGAGAAAACGCACGGAATTTATCTGTGTACACGGAAGGATAAAAGCCTGGGAGTTAATAATCGTTTTATCGATATTTCTCCTGGGCTTTTTTATATAGAAGGCTCTGTTAAAGGTGGATGTTGATTTTATGGGATTGAAAAATAGGCGGAAAGATTCCTGCTAAATCAGGAAGTTCATAAAAATACCTATAAATAAGCGGATTTTTTT
>NZ_BCUZ01000036.1 GCF_001591485.1 Neobacillus fumarioli NBRC 102428
CTCCATTGTCTTAACCTACAGTACTGGAACGCTCAAGCCCCAGATGAACTTCTACTTGGTGACCCTTTCCGTCATCAACAAGTTTTAAGTACGGCTGGCTCTCGGCATCCTTTCCATCCACAATCCATTTAACTGGAACTCCATATTCCTGTTTACAGTAGACCTTTAGAGAATAAGTTGTTTTGCCGTAGCGATAGTCGATCGTGAACGAATTCCAATCAGAAGGTACACAAGGCTGAATATAAAGCTGATCTCTCCGAAGTTTTACTCCCAGGACATATTCCAAACCTGCTTGGTACATCCATCCGGCAGCCCCCGTGTACCATGACCATCCGGCTCGGCCTTGATGTGGAGCTGCAGTATATACATCAGCTGACATAACATACGGTTCATTTTCATATATTTGTACATCACGGAAAGTACGTGTATGTGTGATTGGGTTCAGCATTGAAAATAATTCAAATGCTTTATCTCGGCGGTCTAACATTGCCCAAGCAACAATTCCCCATATAACCCCGTGTGTATATTGCCCGCCGTTTTCACGAATTCCAGGAGGATATCCTTGGATATATCCCGGGCTAGGTTTCGTTTGATCAAAAGGTTTCGTTAATAATTTCGCAAGGTTTAAATCCCGATCGACAAGTTCCCGGTCAAACGAAGCCATCGCCCGCGCTTGCCTGTCCGCAGATGTTCCCTGCGAAATTACGGACCATGACTGAGCAATCGCATCAATTCGGCATTCTGTGTTTTGACTCGACCCAATCCAAGTACCGGCATCTGTAAAGGCCCGACGGAACCAAGAACCGTCCCAAGCATTGTGGTTAAGGTTCTTTTCCAAGTTCTGTGTAATTTTCTCAAATTGTTCGATTTCCACGGAAGAAAGGAAACCTTCGCCAAGTTCGGTAAACCGTTTAAGAATATCTAAAAGGAACCATCCTAGCCAGACACTTTCGCCGCGCCCTTTTGCTCCGATGCGGCTCATCCCATCGTTCCAATCACCAATGCCCATTAGCGGGATGCCATGTTCCCCGAATTTTAGAGAATGGCGAATGGCTCGCAGACAGTGTTCTAATAGGGAACCTTGTTCTTCAGACACGACTGTATCTTCGTAACGTTCTAATTCCCCCTCTTTCAGAACATCACTTTTTATGAAGGGAACATGCTCTTTAAGAATACTGTAATCACCGGTCTGTTCGATATAACGGGATACCGTATATGGAAGCCAGAGCAGGTCATCTGAAAATTTCGTCCGGATCCCTTTATGTGTTTCTTCATGCCACCAATGCTGTACATCTCCTTCCTCATATTGATGTGCAGCGTTTATGAGTATTTGCTTCCTTGTAATGGAAGGGTCTGCATGTAAGAAAGCAAGGGAATCCTGAAGCTGATCGCGGAAGCCAAATGCACCGCCGGCTTGGTAAAAAGCGGTCCTTGCCCATAAACGGCATGCAAGTGCCTGATACAACAACCAGCCATTCATCATAATATCCATTGCCCGATCTGGCGTTTTAACTTGTACATGCCCAAGAACATCCCGCCAGTAATCGGTAACACTTGTCAGCGTTTCGTCGAAGGCAGTAGGGCTGCTATATTGTTTAATAAGCGAAAATACCTCATGTTTTGAAGCTGCACAGCCTAACAAAATATTGACCGTAGATTCATCCCCCGGCAGAATTTCTACAACGGTTTGAATAGCCCCGCATGTATTGGCAAATGTTCCTGTATGATTGGACAGTTGCTTTTCCAAAAGTGCTGCAGGAGATTCCAATGAACCCCCAATTCCAATAAATTCTGCCCTGTCACCAGTCCAAGAAAAACTGAGTTTTGCCCCGTCCTTAGATGTTGGTGAGAAAAGAGTCATAAAGCCTGTGGCATCACGAAATGTTTCTTGATAGGCATTTCGCGCAGTTAATGCCTTATGTTTTTTGTCCCATTCTGTTACAATGAACGGAGCCTGCGTTTCACGAGAAACTCCAAGAACCCATTCAGCATAATACGTAATAGAAATTTGTTTTTTTTCATTACTTTTATTTCGTATATGCAATTTGATCAGTTTAAGTGGATCGTTCAATGGAACAATTATATCCATTGTATGGATAATTTTGCCATCTAGTTGTTCAAATCGGCTAAATCCTTTTCCATGGGTCACTTTATAAGTAAACTTGTCTCCTGCCGGTTTCGGAGCAGCTGACCATATCTGTCCAGTCTCTAGATCCTGTAAATAGAGGCACTCTCCCGGTTCATCCAAAACAGGATCATTGGTCCATGGGGTAAGCTTACACTCACGTGAATTATGCCACCAACTATATCCTGTACCGAAATCCGTCATTAAACAACCAAACTGAGGATTTGCAATGATATTACTCCAAGGTCTTGGAAGATAGGAACCGTTTTTTACGATTACTTGATAGGCCTGGCCATCATCGACGAAACCACCCCATCCGTTAAAAAATTCTCCTACAGAGGCAGTATCCGATAACGGCAGTTGTGAACTAATTTTTCTCACGGGAGCAGGCTGTCGCAATATTGGTTTTATTCCAATGTCATCGATCCGCAGTTGAGCCTTTAGGCTCGGTCCTCCAGCCCTTAAGATAACACGCGCAACTGCTTTTAGGAGGGTACGTACATGCTCGTCAAGTTGCGATGCTTTTAAATTAATAATCCGTTTCATTTCAACGATTCCGCGGGCAGCCAGGTGATCCCGCAGTCGATTGATGAGCTGGTCTTGATACCCTCCAACCGTCTCATCAAGCACCACCAAATCGATGTCTAATCCCAGCTTGCATAAATACTGATGCTGCTGAGCCAATAAAACAACGAACGGTAAATCGGCCAAATGCTGGATACTAACTAACACAATTGGTACATCCCCGCTTATACCGTGAGACCATAGGGCTGATTGGCCTAAACGATTATGCTCAATTGCTTTCTGCCGTATAGACGAAAGCGGCGGGGTGAATAGAAGTCTTCCAGCCAAGAGATGGGCGGACTCAGCCTGTTCCGGTGTTAAATGAAGAGCCCTGAGATCAATTTGCGAACGTACCAAAGCCAAATGAAACGCTCGATCTGCCTGCTTTGGCTCCCGTAGCTGGTGAACAATGTCCAGGGCTTGTTCACGGCTTTCTGCAATACCTGTTATGATATAGGCTGTTACTGATTCACGTGGTGCCAATTGGATCCGGCGTCTCATGACAAACGCCGGGTCCACAACAGAACCCGTTAAACCGCGCAGGGGCGAGAAGATGGCCTTTGGTTCCTCTAGTGAAAACCCTCGTCCTATAAATTTGGCACGATCTGTTTCAAATTCATAATCTCTAGTTTCAATACTGTCAACGTAGATCGAATGCACAGCCCATGTTTCTTTCTCTTCATCTTCTCTTGGACGTCTTTTTGCAAGTAAGCATTGTGATGCTGCATCGTGGCTAGTTTCGATAAATAACTTATTAAACGCCGGATGCGCATTAACCGCTGAAGCAGGTGCCATTGCTAATTCCAGAAACGTAGTGATCTCCAAGATACGTTCCTTGTTGCTGTTGTTTTCTAATTGAAGTCTGCGAATCTCGGCATCAACATTCGGTGGCACCGTTATTTCTAGCTTAGCTGAAATACCATCATATTCTCCTTCATACGAAGTTTTATCTAGACGGAAGACAGCTTTTGAATCCTGAATTTTATGGCAAGGAAATCTGGACACACTCCATGACTCTTCGGTATGTAATTCATGGATATAAATTATCATGCCAGATGTATCAACAACTGGATCTTCCCGCCACCTAGTGACAGAAATTCCGTTCCATGCAAGCATCCCTGTACCATTATGTGTATGAATGCTTGTCATTCGACCGTTTGACAATACATTAACTGCCGGTATGATACTCGTTTCAGTATATGTTCGCTCCAAATTGTCAAAATGCTCATCGAAAGAATCGAACTTTGCATGAAGACCAATAGGTTCTTCGATAATGGCTGCTTTATCAGGGATGCGTTCCTGTAAAAGCAAATCTGTTGTGCATACACGTGGATCGGAATGGAAGCGATGAATCATAATATCATCTGCCAATAAATTGCACAGAGTCAGCATGCTCATTCCTTGATGATGAGCCATATAACTCTTAACAATCTGATATCGATCCCCATGTGTAAGCCTTTGTGAAGTAAAATCTACTGCCTCGTAGTACCCAAACTCTCCCTTAGCACGTAAGTCATCAAACTTTTTCAATGCCGAAAGTCCAGCCTCGCCTGCATAGGGAAGGGCCATAATTGTTGCATATGGAGCAACAACTAAGTTTTGTTCCAAACCACGGTCAAGTCCGAGTCCAGGAACACCAAAAGCCCGATACTGATAGTTCATTTGATAGTCGAAAGCATAGTACCCGCTTTCTGATATACCAAAAGGCACGTGGTATTGATCAGTGTACTTTTGCTGGAGACGAACTACGCCCTGATAAGTCGTATCCCATATCGTATTTTTATACGTACGCATAATCAAACTGGGCATTAAATACTCAAACATTGTACCTGACCAAGATAACAATGTTTTGTATTTTCCGGACAGAGTCATTGTCCGTGCCAATGAGAACCAATGTGAAACCGGAATTTGTCCTAAAGCAATCGCAACAAAGCTTGCCTGTCTTGCCTCTGATGCCAATAAATCATAAAGAATCGTGTCTTTTTGATTTGAATCGACATGGTATCCTAAAGTGAACAAACGTTCATCTGGGTTGTATAGAGATTTAAAATTCGTCTGCTCAATAAGCTCGTCAATGTCTGAAATGATTCTTTTCATATGAGACTGGAAAGCAGCTTCTCGTTTACCCCACGCAATCAATCCTTGACGGACGACCATTAAGTAGGCGACGAGGTTGCCGGAATCAACAGTTGAAACATATTTAGGAAATAAGGGTGCAGCTGTTGTAGTATCATACCAGTTTAGTAAATGCCCATTCCATTTCTCCATTTTCGTAATTGTTTTCATCGTTGATTCAATACGTTTTATCATTTCAGAGGTATCGATGAAATCCAGATCGCGTGCGGCAATCACACATGCTAAATATAAACCAATGTTAGTTGGCGATGTCCGATGTGCAATGATCTCTTTAGGGTGGTATTGCACATTATCGGGCGGCAGCCATGATTCTTCTTCTGTTACATATCGATCATAAAATGTCCAGATTTGGGACGCTAATTCCCGAAGTTCTGAACGGGAATCTTCCAGCCATTGGCGTTTAGCAGTTTTTTGCGGTCTATTCAATTGCATGATGATTGGCCGGGATATGAACCACATGATGAAGGCAACAACACCGATGATTCGGTTAACCATATCACCGGATAGCCAGGCGATAAAAGCAAATAAAACAGCAATCATATAACCAGCCGGTTCAAACATGAAAACAAGCTCTTTAGAAGCTTTTTCTGTCTTTGCTGCAGGGACCCACTCTAGTAAATTGCGGCCGCTTATAAACATTCGGTAGAGTGTCCGGAAAATGGCGTCTATCGAAAGAACAGCAGAAAATGGCAGTGTAATGAGTTGTACAATACATTGCATGAAACTTACACTTATCGCACGATTAAACCTACCGGTGAAAATTGCTAAAACAACTGCACGTAAAAAAGGAAGAAAAATCGTTAAAGCCACAATGGTTTCCCATACCCAGGTTCTTCCTGGAAGAGCAAACAGCCCAAGAAGGGAAACGAATAGGTAGACTGGTGGCAGCAAGCTCCTGCGCAAATTATCGATGATTTGCCACCGGGTTAATCCGCATAAGGCAATACCTCTGCTTTCTCCATGACGGTCTATGCAGCTAGTTCCTAACCATTTGAGGAGCTGCCAGTCTCCACGTATCCATCGATGGGCACGCCGCTCGTACGAGTAAAGTGTGCTTGGATAGGATTCAACTACTTCAATATCAGAAGTTAGCCCTGCGCGCAAGAATCCTCCTTCAAGTAAATCGTGACTCAAAACTGAATGGTCAGGGATTCGGTTTGCAAGGGTTTTCCGAAATGCGTCTACATCAAATATGCCTTTCCCCGCGAAAATCGCGTGGCCAAAGAGGTCCTGATAAACATTCGAAACAGCAAAGGCATATGGATCAATCCCTGGCTCCCCAGCCCAAAGTGCGGCAAATCGCGACTTTTGGGTAGATTCAAAACTAACGCCAATGCGGGGTTGTAAGACACCGAATCCTTCTATGACGCGTGTTTCATCCTCATTAAGGCGCGGCCTGTTGTATGGGTAATGAATAGTCCCTGCTAAGCGTCCCACAACACCGATCGGAAGTTGTGTATCGTGATCAGCTGTAAATATATATCGAATTTTTGAAAGAATTGTTAGATCTCCATGAATGGTTGTAAAACTGGTATCGGTACTGCCGGAAAGAAGCTCAACAAATTCGACCAGCTTCCCTCTTTTGCGCTCCCACCCCATATAGACTTGATCAACTGAATTATACAGACGCGACCTGTGAAACAAGAGAAACTTGTCGTTTCCATACTTGTTACGTAATTCGTCAGTTCGCTTTAAGGCATGGGTGATAATTTTTTCATCATCCTGTAGGGTCTCAGCACTTGCATCATTAAAATCTGCCAATATGCCAAAATGTAGGTTTTCCTGCCGGTTAGCCAGGTAGTGAACTAAAAGCCTATTAACAACATCATCCACTTCTTCCGTACTCGACCAAATAACCGGCATGACAACGATCGTCCGAGCATCCTCGGGTAATTTTTCTGAAAAATCATAGCGCAGGAGAGGAGTCGGACGGCAGCACTTACAAATGGCTTCATGAAGAATGGTGATAGCCCATTCGCTTACAGGAAAAAAAAGGGCTGCAAAAATCGCAAGCCAAGATATCGGCCGAACCCATGTTCCATTTATGATCCAGTTCCCGCCAAGCAGCATGAAACCAACAAATAATAAGACAAAGCTTAAGAAATAAGTAAAAGATGGATGCCGCCGAATAGAAAGCTGTGGCAGTGCCCTCGGGCGGGCCAATTTGCTTAATTCCGATCTTAAATTCGTAATTCCATGCGGATCTAGTAAATAATAGGAAAGGCAAGCTTCCCTTGGAAGTAATTTTGTATCACCCGGTTCCTCCATACACGACTTTGCCAGATTGATGGAGGTTTGTGCGACTAATGTTTCTGGAACATTCAGCTGGCGGGCAATCTTTACGACGCGTTCGCGAAGTAAATCACGGCTTGCTAAATCCAAACGTTTATAATCTTTAGTTGGATCGGATAGAAGTATCTTTTCAATATAAGAAATTTTGCTAAAAGTTAGCCGCCATGGGATACGCTCCAGATGGTGCAAACTTTTCACTAAATTGCCGCATGTCACTTGTAGCTCTGTTTGCAGTTGATGTTCAAGTGAAACCATTTGTTCAAGCGTGGATTCACTGGTGTCAACATAAGTCGCCAGCCAGTCATGAATAATCCGAACATTTGGTTCCCATTCACTTAAATGTTGGATGAAATGCACGACTTCAACTGGATCCAAAGGCTTTTTGCGTGTTTGTTCTTCCAGTAATGCACGTATATTGGAATCGGACATTTTTTTGGAGCCAATTTGCTTTATTAACGATTTAATCAAGTGGCATGCCTCATGCCGTTTTTTTACTTCCCGCATCGCTTTAGCCAAACGGCGAATAATCATGACTCGCATGGCACTGAGCAATATCCAACATTCCAAATCTTTTAGAACAGAAACTTCCTGAAAAGCCATTATGTAATTTTCAAGTGAATGTACGTCATAATGTCCATCTACATGATCGAGATAATCATCACACACAGCAAAGACTCTCGGCAGCCCGATAGATTTCAATTTGGGCAGCTTCTTTAATGTTGCTGTAGGTAATTCTCGAAATAGTACTTGAACTTGTGTCTCTATAAAGTTAATGTGGTCCAATAGCCAATCCTCCGATGGCTGTTTGCAATCCACATTGCCGATCTGTAAATGTTTTGCGAATTCATGAAGGAAATCAATATCCCTTTTAAAAGACCGCCAAAAATGTATTGCAACCTTGCCGGTGGAAGACAATTCTTGAGTTAGAGCAAACTCATGGGCCCTTCCCCTCAATTGATCATTATTTAAAATAATAATCTCCCCCTATTTTAGTATCCATATGGGGAATATTCCCAAGTAGAGTCAATTTCATACAAAATTATCTTTATAAAATGATTCATTTAAGGTTTTTTTAAAAAACAAATATATTTCACCGATTCAAAATTTCATATTGAATAAATAAGCAAATATTTGAAATTTTTTCCGACAATCTTCTTGAGAAATAATGGGACTTTCTAATCAATTACCGTGAAAAATGTGGATTTTTGGAAGAATAAGCAGGAATTTTAGGTATGATAAAGTAATATATAACCAACACCAATTATCTTGGTTGTTCCTAAGATTACGATGGATGCTTTTGGATTTATCTTCTTGGCTGACCATTCTCTAACGTTAAGCTAAAAGCTTTTGATTTAATTCATCCAACCCATCAAGAAATGAAAGAAGGTATACGATATGAACGAAAATTTTTTTGCTGATTATAAAAAATTTATTGTTGTACCGGAAGATGAAACAAAAGTTGGTAAAGAAGAATATGATCCAAAAAAATACGCTGCTCATTATATACTGACACTTTCCATCTTTAATTCACGGATAGCGAATTGGAGAGAGGCCAATAAATATGAAATTGATATTGAAAAAAGTATCAAAACCGTCTTGAAGGAATTCAATGAAAAGCAGCAAGGCAAGTACTATCTTCAGTTACTTGAATTAGATAAGTTTACAAATTATTTTATTCTTGCCCTCTCTTCGAAAACAAAATTTGAACCAGGAAAAGAAAGTGACTGCATTTCTGCAATTATTGATAAAAAGCTGATGAATCCTTTCTATATCGGACAGAATTGGTTCAATTTGATTGGTGAAAGAGGAAGAGTTGAACGAAAACTATTTCGGTGTTCTTTTAAGGAATATATAGTAGAAGACAAGGTACATGAAAAAGGAGAGCGTTATGAAAATATCAGCGAATTAATCCCTAAAAGTGGGGAGATCAAGCTGATTAAAGGTACCCTCAAAAAAGATGTTCTCTAATATTTTCCATGTTTACAGTCCTGCTTTCCGATTGGTGAGTATTCTAATTTGAAAGGGAGTTTTATACTTAATATTTTTAAAAATTATCGCAATATTGTAATTAATCACAAAAGCCCAAAAGGATTTCAGCCTCCTGTGTCGAAATATAATAATGATCTCTCGTTTGATAACTAATTTAATGATTGGAGGAATTAAAAAATGCCAAACATCCCAACTATATTGAAAGGATTGCGTATTCCTGTCATTGGTTCCCCGATGTTTATTATTAGTAATCCTAAGCTAGTCATTGCCCAATGCAAAGCAGGGATTGTCGGGTCGATGCCAGCTTTGAATGCCAGACCTGCCTCATTACTTGATGAATGGCTGGCGGAAATTACAGAGGAGCTGGCAGCATACAATGCACGGAATCCGGAGCGGCCGGCAGCACCGTTTGCCATTAATCAAATTGTCCACAAGTCCAATGATCGGCTTGAACATGATGTGGAGTTGTGTAAAAAGTATAAAGTTCCAATCATTATTACATCTTTGGGGGCGCGGGAGGAGGTAAATTCTGAAATACATAGTTATGGAGGAATAGTTTTACATGACGTGATCAATAACAAGTTTGCCCACAAGGCTATAGATAAAGGGGCTGATGGCTTGATCGCCGTCGCTGCAGGAGCCGGCGGTCATGCAGGAACTAAGAGTCCATTTGCATTAGTTCAGGAAATCCGTGATTGGTTTGACGGCCCACTCGCTTTGGCCGGTTCAATTGCGACAGGAGGCGCTATATTAGCTGCACAAGCCATGGGAGCGGATTTTGCCTATATCGGCTCTCCTTTTATTGCGACGCACGAAGCGAATGCTGTTGATGAATATAAACAAGCCATCGTTGAAAGTACGTCGGATGATATCGTTTATAGTAATCTGTTCACAGGTGTCCATGGAAACTATCTTGCATCATCAATCCTTGCTGCAGGTCTGGATCCGGATAACTTGCCGGAAAGTGATCCATCCAAGATGAATTTTGCGGATGGCAGTGCAAAGCCAAAAGCGTGGAAGGAGATCTGGGGAAGCGGTCAAGGAATTGGCGTCATTCAAGAGATTACTGGTGCAGGAAAATTCGTTGATAAGTTATATAAAGAATATGTTGCGGCAAAAGAGAGACTCAGTTTAGTCCGGTGTGAAACCCAAAAGAGCGTGGAAGCTTAGATATACAACAATTTATAAATTGTAGATTTCAATTTTTGTAGTTTTTTTATTTTTTTAAACTTGATATATTTTCTATTCTCTACTAGTATGGAATATAACGGTAGCATCAGAAAGATTAAATATGCTTTGATTTAGATTCATATAAATTTGAATAATGATTAGGATAGGTGCGCATATAAGTTTACTATGCGCTTAAAAGGGAAGACGGTTACAATCCGTCACGGTACCCGCCACTGTATTGGGGAGTTCATTGCAAAAAGTCACTGAAACTGTTCGGGAAGACGCAATGAAACGATGAACCTGAGTCAGGAGACCTGCCTATAACCTAATGCTTCATGAAACCTACGGGATTATAGGTGGAAGTGCCGGAAAACATTATAACTTGTATAATGTGTATTTACTCCAAGCACCCCTATGTTCATAGGGGTGCTTTTTCTTCATATTTTATTGTTTTGGATCAGGAAGGGGCAAGAACCATGAAAGGAAAATTGCTGGTAATCGGCTTTGGACCGGGTTATGAAAAGCATATTACAGAACGCGCTAAAGAAGCCATACAAGAAAGTGACATCATTATTGGCTATAAAACCTATATTGAATTAATTAAGGGGCTCATCACAGGGAAACAAATTATCAGCACGGGAATGACAGAAGAAGTAAGCAGGGCCCAAGAAGCGGTAAAACAAGCTGAACTGGGTAAGAAAGTAGCGGTAATTTCTAGTGGTGACGCAGGTGTCTACGGAATGGCAGGTCTTGTGTACGAGGTTTTAATAGAGAAAGGATGGAAGAGAGACACAGGGGTGGAAGTTGAGGTGATACCGGGAATATCGGCAATCAACTCCTGTGCTGCGTTATTGGGAGCACCCATCATGCATGATGCTTGTACAATAAGTTTAAGCGATCATTTAACACCGTGGACTTTAATCGAAAAAAGAATTGAGGCAGCAGCCCAGGCTGATTTTGTCATTGCGCTTTACAATCCTAAAAGCGGGAGAAGAACAAAACAGATCATGGAAGCACAAAGAATTCTCTTAAAATATCGTTCACCTGAAACCCCGGTGGGATTGGTTAAGAGCGCGTTTCGTGACAGCCAGCATATAGTTTTAACTAGTTTAAGGGATATGCTTGAGCATGAAATTGGCATGTTAACGACAGTTATTATCGGCAACTCTTCCACATTTTTGCATGATGGCCTAATGATTACACCAAGGGGCTATCAAAGAAAATATACTTTAACCGAGAAAGTGCAGCCGTTAAAGCCTCATCAGCGATTACAAAGAGAGGCCGAACCATGGGCTTTAGATCAAACCGAAGAGTTGGAATTTTCGATGAATATAGACGTTGTAGTTGGAAAAGATTCTTCAAGGGAGCTTGCAGAAGAGGCATTAAATATCGTTCTTAGGGAAAAGGCAGCAGCTCCCCAAGTGATGAAGCAAAAATTTCAATCGATTTTTGAAATTGCAGTTAGCCCGGGTGTAACAAATAAAAAATTTACAGCGAAACAAATGATGATCCTTTCTGAAATAGCAGGGGAAGAATGTGTCTTGGAATACACACCGGACCATTATATTAAATTGCAAATTGTAACATCAGATCCTCACGAAATCGTGAAAAAATTAACACAATCAAACTTTGTCTTATCGCCTGTTGGGGATGTTCTGACCGTTAAGGCCTGTGATTTTTGTGACGGGGAAAAGAGGGATGCCATTCCATATGCAGAGAAACTTTACGAAAAGCTTGGTGGAATGAAACTTCCAAAAGAATTGAAGCTTGGAGTGAACGGTTGTGGTATGGCCTGCTATGGAGCGGTTAAAGAGGATATTGGTATCGTTTACCGTAAAGGAGCTTTTGATTTATTTTTAGGAGCCAAGACAGCTGGAAGAAATGCGCATCCGGGTCAAATAGTGGCCGAAGGAATTCCACCAGAGGAAATTATTGAGGTAATTGAGAAGATCGTTCAAGAATACAAGGAGAAAGCCCACCCAAATGAACGTTTCTACAAATTCTTTAAACGTGTTAAAAAGATTCAAGGATTTGAATATCAAGATATAACCCCAAAAATAAAAATGGAAGTTCCCATATGCGGGGAGTAAGCGAGAACTTATAATCCAACTAACTTAAGGAGAGGAACTAGGTTGAAAGCAATTCTATTTGTTGGTCATGGCAGTAAAGATCATGAAGGAAATGAGCAAGTCCTTCAGTTTATAGAATCAATTAGAAAGAATTGGGATGATAGTCTTATAGTCCAGACTTGTTTTTTAGAATTTGAAAGGCCAACCGTCAATCAAGGAATTGATGCTTGTGTTGATCAAGGTGCCAGCCATATTGCAGTCATTCCGATTATGCTCTTACAGGCGGGACATTCCAAAATTCATATTCCGGCAGCGATAGATGAAGCAAAGAAAAAATATCCATTTGTACAGTTTACATACGGCAGGCCAATAGGCGTTCATGAAGAAACCTTTGAAATCTTGAAATCTAGATTAACAGAAATTGGTGAAAACCTGGATCACACTAATTCTGATACAGCTGTCCTTTTATTAGGAAGGGGTGGCAGTGATCCGGATGCGAATAGTGATTTATACAAGATTGCCAGATTACTTTGGGAAAAAACGAATTATAGAATTGTCGAACCAGCTTTCATGGGAGTTACAAATCCTTTGACCGCCGAAGGTGTTGAGCGATGTATAAAGCTCGGAGCAAAAAAAGTTATCATCCTACCATACTTTTTGTTCACTGGAATTTTAATGAAAAGATTAGAAGAAATGGTCAGAACATTTCAACACCAATATGAAGCAACGGAATTTAAATTGGCAGGGTATTTCGGTTATCATCCGAAGCTGCAAACTATTCTAATCGAACGTGTGGAAGAAGCATTGAAAGGTGAGGTAAAGATGAACTGTGACACATGTCAATATCGGTTCGCTGCAATGGAACATGTTCATCATCATCACCACGGACATGACCACCACCATCATCATGAACATGTGTAGTAAAAGGCAGGGGATTGAAAGTGATTTTACTATTAGCGGGAACAAGTGATGCTCGGGCACTTGCAGTAGAAATTAAGAAACAAGGCTACCAATTGCTGGCTACAGTCGTAACGGAAAATGCTGCAGCTGAGTTAAGGGAGGCAGGGATTGAGGCGCAGTCTGGTAGATTAACAGAAGCAGCAATGGTCAGCTTGATACAAGTAAAAGAAGTTCAAGTAGTTGTTGATGCCAGTCATCCATTTGCAGAAGAAGCATCCAAGAATGCAATGAATGCAGCTAAACAAGTTGGTATTCCTTATATCCGTTACGAGCGGGAGTCTCAAACCTTCCAATACGACAAGATGATTGTGACTGAGAGCTACGAAGAAGCAGCAGAGATTGCTGCAACTAAAAAGGGTGTAGTCATGCTGACGACCGGAAGCAAGACACTTCAGATTTTTACGAAGAAATTACTAGGAAAACCAGATATCCGGTTAATTTGTCGTATGCTGCCTCGTGCAGATAATATGGAAAAATGCGAACAGTTAGGATTTCCGCAAAAAAATATTATTGCCATCCAAGGGCCGTTTACAAAAGAATTCAACCAGGCACTATATAAGCAATTTGGTGTAACAGTCATGATAACAAAAGAAAGCGGAAAGGCTGGATCTGTTGATGAAAAGGTGGAGGCGGCAATGGAACTGGGAATTGAGATTATTATGATTGGCCGTCCAAATATAAATTATGGAAATGCTTATTTTCATTTTTCTGATGTGCTTCAAGAGTTAAATAAAAGAATTCGACCTGCATTGTCGATCTAAAAACGTTATTCATTTTAGAAGGGAGTAAGATTATGGATTTTCGTACCGAATTTAAACCATTCACAGTACAGCCGCAGCAGATTGAAGGGAGAAGTTTTGAAATTATTAATGAAGAAATTGGCGATCATTCATATACGGCTGAACAATATCCGATTGTTCAGCGGATCATTCATGCCTCTGCAGACTTTGATTTAGGGAAAAGTGTCCTCTTTCATCCTGATGCTATCCAATCTGGTATACGTGCTATTCGCAACGGGAAACAAGTGGTTGTGGATGTTCAAATGATCCAAAGCGGAGTAAATAAAGCAAGGATTGCAAAGTACGGCGGCGAGGTCAAAGTCTACATTTCTGATCCAGATGTGATCGAGGAAGCCAAACGGTTAAATACTACAAGGGCTATTATCTCTATGAGAAAAGCAGTAAAAGAAGCCGAAGGCGGAATCTTTGCCATCGGTAATGCACCAACTGCCCTGCTAGAACTAATCCGTCTTATTAAAGAAGGAGAAGCAAAACCAGGTCTTGTTATTGGCTTGCCGGTAGGCTTTGTATCGGCTGCTGAATCAAAAGAAGAATTAGCAAAGCTTGATATTCCGTTTATCACCAATATTGGAAGGAAAGGCGGAAGTACAGTTACGGTTGCCGCATTAAATGCCATTTCCATCTTAGCAGATCAGGTGTAAGACATGCTGGAAGTACCAAAAGGAAAGCTTCGTGAAGGGTATACAACTGGATCCTGTGCGACTGCTGCGACGAAGGCGGCATTGACAGCACTCATCACCGGTGAATCACAAACAGAATCCACCATCTATTTACCAATTAAACGGTTTGTAACCTTTCATATTGAGAGTTGCGAGATTACGAAAGAAATGGCAACAGCAAGCATCATGAAAGATGGTGGAGATGATCCAGATGCAACTCACGGTGCCTTGATTGTTTCAACTGTTTCTTGGACGGATGAACCGGGGATTATCCTTGACGGGGGTGTCGGGGTTGGCCGGGTAACGAAGGAAGGCTTGCCGATTCCTGTCGGTGAAGCAGCGATTAACCCTGTTCCTAGAAAAATGATCCGTGAAACCGCAGAAGGGGTTTTAAAAGAATATGGCATAAAAAAAGGAATAAAAATTGTTATTTCAGTCCCAGATGGAGAAGAAATAGCCAAAAAAACGCTGAATGGTCGTTTAGGTATTCTTGGAGGAATTTCGATACTTGGGACTCGCGGAATCGTTGTTCCCTTTTCCACAGCAGCCTATAAGGCCAGTATCATTCAGGGTATTAGTGTGGCGAGAGCGAGCGGATGTGAACATATTGTCATCACCACAGGCGGACGGAGTGAAAAATATGCCATGAAGCAATATCCGGAACTACCTGAAGAAGCTTTTATCGAAATGGGAGACTTTATCGGCTTCACCCTTAAACAGTGCAAGAAGCAGGGGGTAAAAAAAGTCTCAATGGTTGGAATGATGGGTAAATTTTCAAAGGTAGCCATGGGAATTATGATGGTTCATGCCAATAATTCTTCTATTGATTTCCAGTTTCTAGCTAGACTTGCAGGTAATGCTGGTGCTGATTCTGATTTGGTCGAAGCGATAAAAAATGCGAATACGGCTTCACAGGTAGGTGACATGATCGCAGCACACGGGCTGAACTCATTTTTTGAACAGTTATGTCATTTTTGCTGCGTCAATGCGTTAAAGGAAGTGGGGGGAGGAATTACGGTTGACACTACTTTATACACGTTAAAAGGGGAATTCTTAGGAAAGGCGATGCTAAAAGATGGCTATTAAAATGATTGGGATCGGGGATGAAGGAAAACAAAGCCTGCTCCCCCTTTATGAAAAGTGGATTTATGAAAGTGAAATATTAATAGGGGGGAAGCGTCAGCTATCGTTCTTTCCTGATTACCAGGGAGAAACAGTAGTGATTGAGGGCGGTCTTTCTTCTCTAGTAGAACGCTTGGGATCGGAGACAAGAAATGTCGTCATTTTGGCTTCAGGAGATCCTTTGTTTTTTGGAATCGGCAGCTACTTATCTTCTAAAATACGATTAGAAATTTATCCTTTTTTAAGCTCTGTTCAATTGGCATTTGCCAAAATGGGAGAAAGATGGCAGGATGCTTATTTTGCAAGTGTACATGGCAGAAGTTTAAAAGGGCTTGCTCAACGGATTGACGGAAAAGAGAAAGTTGCTATTTTAACGGATTTGGAAAATTCGCCCAACAAACTTGCTCAATATTTGCTAAACTTTGGTATGACTGAGTATCGGGCGTTTGTTGGAGAGAACCTTGGAGGCAAAAACGAACGATGCCGGTGGTTTTCCCTCGAAGAAATGAAGGATGCCGAGTTTTCACCACTAAATATTGTCATTTTAAAGAAAATCGATGAAAGCCCGATGTGGACCATTGGGATTGAGGATGAGGAATTTTGTCAACGTAAACCAGATAAAGGGCTGTTAACAAAAAAGGAGATCCGGACGTTAAGTCTAAGTGCTCTTCATTTAAAAGTAGACAGTATTGTTTGGGATATTGGAACATGCACAGGTTCAGTTGCAATTGAAGCAGCCAAAATAGCAAGGGAAGGGCAAATCTTTGCGATTGAAAAAAATGAAGGAGATATAGAAAACTGCAAACAAAATTTACGTAAGTTTCGTGTCGATGCCACACTGGTCCACGGCAAAGCACCGGAAGGTTTAGAGACCTTTCCAGACCCAGATGCGGTGTTTATCGGGGGAACAGCAGGCGGAATGGAGGGCATCTTGGATATTTGCTGCAGACGTTTACGTCGAAACGGCCGCATTGTTTTGAATGCAGCGACAATCGAAAATCTCTCCGAAGCACTTCATGCCTTTATGGAACGGGGATTTCAAACGAATATTACGCTTGCCCAAATTTCAAGAAGTAAACCGATTTTAAATCTTACAAGGCTGGAAGCGTTAAATCCAGTTTACATCATTGAAGCTCGGCGTAAGGAAGGAGAGTTATAATGGTCGGAACATTATTCGGTTTAGGGATTGGGCCGGGAGATCCGGAACTGATCACGGTGAAAGCCTTTCGAAAATTAAAAGAATCACCAGTGATTGCCTACCCAAAAAAACAAAAAGGCAGTAAAAGCTATGCCCAACGGATTATTGATGTTTATTTTCTGCCGAACGAAAAGGAATTGCTTGGTCTCGTGTTTCCGATGACAAAAGATCAGAATTTATTGGGAAGAAAATGGAGCGAAACAGTGGAAAAGGTATGGGAAAAGCTTCAGGAAGGAAAGGATGTTGCTTTTGTCACAGAAGGTGATCCTCTTCTATACAGCACCTTCATTCATATGATGCGCTTGATGCAAGAGAGGCATCCTGAAGTTCCAATTGAAGTAGTCCCAGGTATTTCTTCCATCAATGGGGCCGCTTCAAGATTGGGAATTCCTTTGGCGGACGGTGATGAGCATGTGGCAATCGTCCCTGCAAGAGATGACTATGAAACAATGAAAAAAGTAATCGAAGACAATGATTGTGTTATTTTTATCAAAGTGGCAAAGGTAATCGATTTAATGCTGAAAGTATTGCGTGAATTGGATTTGCTCCATAAAGCTTCCGTTATCACAAAGGTAACATCGGATGAAGAAATCATTTGGCGAGTCGAAGAACTGGATGGAGCCGAACTTGAATATTTAACATTGATGGTGGTGAGGAAATGAAGCTTTATATTATTGGAGCAGGCCCGGGAGATCCGGATTTAATTACGGTAAAGGGGCTCAAAGTATTGAAAGAAGCAGACGTAATCCTTTATGCGGATTCTCTTGTAAATGAAGACTTAATGAACAAAGCAAAGCCGTCTGCTGAAATCATAAAAACCGCCGGTATGCATTTAGAAGAAATGGTGGATATCATGGTTGACCGAATTCGCTCAGGCAAGAAGGTTGCCCGCGTCCATACCGGAGATCCGGCTGTATTTGGTGCCATTATGGAGCAAATGTCCCTTTTAAAAAACAATGGAATTGACGTCGAAATTATTCCGGGAGTCAGTTCTGTATTTGCAGCAGCTGCAGCGGCACAAGCAGAGCTGACAATTCCAGATTTAACTCAAACTGTCATTTTAACAAGAGCGGAGGGCAGAACACCGGTACCGGAATATGAAAAACTAGCAGATTTGGCGAAACATCATTGCACAATTGCTCTTTTCTTAAGTGCGACCCTTACAAAAAAACTTGTAAAGGAATTAACGGAGGCAGGATGGAGCAAGGAGACCCCTGTAGCCGTTGTTTATAAGGCATCGTGGCCTGATCAAAAAATCGTCCGGACCACATTGGAACGCTTGGATGAAGAAATGCGCGCGAATGGAATCCGGAAACAGGCTATGATTTTGGCAGGATGGGCTCTGGCTGAAAACATGCATGAACAAAACTATCGTTCGAAGCTATATGATAAAACTTTTACGCATGGATTCAGACGGGGGGTAGAGATTTAGTGATTGAGTTGCAGGAAGGCAAGAGCATAGTTATTCAGCCAAAGGGTGATTATGCAGTTGTGGCCATTACAAAGCATGGTGCTGAACTTGCCCGTAAGATAGGTCATTATTTTCATAATGCGGATATCTATTATCCTAGTAAATTTGAAAAAGGGGATGAATCCGCTAAGAACATTCAACTATTTACTGGAAATGTTCGATTCGCGCTGCCCGCGCTATTTCATACATACAAGGGATTAATCTTTATTATTTCCCTTGGCGCTGTTGTTCGCTTAATAGCGCCTTTGTTGAAGGATAAGAAAACAGATCCCGCTGTCGTGGTAGTGGACGAAAAGGGAGACCATGTAATCAGTGCACTATCAGGACATATCGGGGGAGCCAATGAATTAACAAAAGAAGTAGCTGCCGCTATCAAGGCACGACCCGTTATCACCACTGCTGCTGATGTTCAGGAAACCATTGCTGTCGATTTGTTTGGAAAACGGTTTGGCTGGGTATGGGACTCTCCAGAAAAGCTGACACCTGTGAGTGCAGCAGTGGTAAATGAGGAAAAGATTGCAATAATACAAGAATCAGGGGAGAAAGATTGGTGGCAGCATGAGCGGCCGCTCCCGAAAAATATTATGGTTTATGACTCGATTCAAAAAGCTCTGCAATCCCATCCGGATGCAGCCCTTGTCATTACCCATCGGATTTTATCAGAAGAGGAAAAACAGATATTACATAAGGGAGTTTTATATAGGCCAAAGGTGATTGTCCTTGGGATCGGATGTAACCGGGGAACTTCCTCTGAAGAAATAGAAGCGGTGATTAACGAAACACTTGCAGAGCTGCATTTTTCCAAAAAAAGCGTCAAGGCCCTTTGCACGATTGATTTAAAAAAAGATGAAGCAGGATTAATTGAGGTTGCAGTCAAAAATAAGTGGGAGTTTGTTTATTATACACGAGAAGAATTAAATTCCATCAAAATTGAGGAGCCATCAGAAACTGTATTTAAATATACAGGAGCCTATGGTGTCAGTGAACCGGCAGCAAGGTTGTACAGCCGGGCTGAAAAATTGGAGCTTGTCAAAAAGAAATCAGGGAATGTGACCATTTCAGTCGCTGTGATCTCATTTTAAAAAAGGGAGCGAAAAACATGTCAGGGAGAAGAATATTGATAGCCGGAACAGGGAGTGGAGTCGGAAAAACAACATTGACCGTTGGGTTGATGTCAGCATTAAGGAAAAAAGGATACGTGGTTCAGGGCTTTAAATGTGGGCCGGATTATATTGATCCAACTTACCATACCGCAGTAACGGGCAGGGTTTCCAGAAATATTGACAGCTGGATGCTAAAATCTGAGATGGTGAAAGATATTGTTTGTCGTGCAAGTATCGGGGCGGATATTTCGATTATTGAAGGGGTAATGGGATTTTTTGATGGAAAAAATCCAATAAACAATACCGGCTCAACAGCAGAGATCAGTATCATTACAGAAAGCCCTGTTATCCTTGTGGTCAATTGTGCGAGTATGGCACGGAGCGCGGCCGCAATTGTAAAGGGATTTCAAGAGTTTCTTAAAGAAACAAATATTGTTGGTGTGATTGCCAATCGAGTTGGCAGTGAAGGACATTTTAAAATCGTTAAAACAGCCATTGAACAAGAGTGCGGGATTCCGGTACTCGGGTATTTGAAAAAGGATCAGGTTCTTTCGATGCCGGAACGTCATTTAGGGCTGATTCCATCTGTTGAACGTGGTGACTTGAATTCGTTTTTTGATCAACTTGGCACTAAAGTTCTTGAAACGATAGATGTAGAATCTCTATATAAGCTAGCTGATGCTCCCCCTTTGGAAATAAAAGAATCCCAGTTTAAAACACGTGAAAAGGAGATCGTCCGCATCGCTGTTGCTAGGGATGCTGCCTTTAACTTTTATTATCAAGAGAATCTCGACATGCTTGAAGCGGCCGGCGCCAAGCTAATTGAGTTTTCTCCTTTAAAAGGGGAGACATTACCAGACAATGTGGACGGCTTATATATTGGCGGAGGATTTCCAGAGGAATTTGCGGGAATGCTGGCAGAAAACAAAAATGTGAAAAATTCCATTCGTTCAGCGATAGAACAAGGTTTACCCACTCTGGCTGAATGCGGCGGTTTTATGTTTTTAAACGAAAACCTGGAAACAACAGATGAAAAGAACTACGAGATGGTAGGGATAATCCCCGGCAAAGTGAAAATGCAATCCAAGCTGGCAGCCCTAGGATACCGGGAAATCACTGGTGAAGAAGGGAACTTTTTATTAAACGGCGGCCTTACAGCACGCGGTCATGAATTCCACTATTCTACTTTTCATTCAAAAGGAGAAATTCACTATGCCTATCAAACAAAAGGGATGCGCGGGATGAAACAGGAGGGGTATATGAATGATAATTTAGTAGCTGGCTATACCCATTTTCATTTTGGCTCTTGTCCTGGCTTAGTTGAAAATTGGATTAAAAAATGTAAGGAGTTTCGAGGAAATGGCTAAAGCGCTTCCTATCATGTTTCAAGGAACCAATTCTGATGTCGGCAAAAGTGTTGTTGTTACGGCATTTTGCCGGATTTTTGCCCAGGACGGATATAAAACAGCGCCTTTCAAATCGCAAAATATGGCTTTAAATTCATATATCACCATTGACAGGAAAGAAATCGGAAGAGCGCAAGGAGTACAGGCGGAAGCGGCTGGCATAACGGCAACAACCGATATGAATCCGATTTTGATTAAGCCGAACCGTGATCATGAATCACAGATTGTTGTTCACGGAAAACCTTATAAAAACATGGAAGCTGGTGCCTATCGCCAGGAATTTTTCCAAACTGGCATCCGGCTTATACAAGAATCTCTTTCGGTTCTTTTTGAAAACTATGAAAGGCTTGTCATTGAAGGGGCCGGCAGCCCTGCCGAGATTAACTTGAATGATCGGGAATTGGTTAATATGCGTGTGGCAAGAATGGCTAATGCACCTGTCATATTGATAGGGGATATTGAAAAAGGAGGAGTGTTTGCCAGTTTAGTAGGCACTCTACAGCTGCTGGAACCAGAAGACCGCGACCGAGTGATCGGAGTGATCATCAACAAATTCCGGGGGGATTTACAGCTGCTTGAACCCGGTTTAACTTGGTTTGAGGAATATACCGGAAAGAAGGTTCTAGGAGTCATACCTTATATGGAGAATTTGAATATTGATGCCGAGGACTCTGTTATTTTGCAGCAGTATACATCTGCTCCAAATTCCGAAAAAGAACTGGATATTGCGGTCATCCGATACCCCAGAATATCCAATTTTACCGATGTGGATCCGTTTTCTTTCGAACCGGATTGCCATGTCCGTTTTATCACAGGGCCCGAACAGCTCGGTCAGCCGGATTTAGTCATTCTGCCGGGGAGTAAAAATACAATCGATGACCTTTATTTTTTAAAAAACAGTGGCTTGGCCCAAAAAATAATTGAAATGTATGCTAAGAAGACATCTGTAATTTTCGGCATATGCGGTGGATATCAAATGCTTGGCAGGGAAGTCCAAGATCCATTTGCGATCGAATCCTTGCATCAAAAGATAGAAGGACTTCGCTTGCTGCCCATTCAGACAACCATTACGAAAGAAAAAACAACGGTATTATCAGCCGGAATTCTTCATCTTTATGGGAAAAGCTTTCCTGTAAATGGTTATGAGATTCATATGGGGGAAACAATCACAACGGGTGAGTGTGAAGGGTTAATTGAAACAAAAGAGAAACTAGATGGCGGTAAAACCGCAGACGAAAAAGTAATCGGAACATATTTTCATGGGATATTCCATAATGATGAATTTCGGAAGGAATTGTTAAATCAGCTTCGCAAAGCAAAAGGTATGGCTCCAATCCAGACAAGGGTTTCATTTAATCAACTGCGGGAAGAAGCTTTTAACCGCTTGGCAGACCATATACGAAGCCATGTAAATGTGGATTATATTGAACAAAAAATGAAGGAATTTCAAACAAGAGTAAACGGATGCTAAGGAGATGTGACAACAGAATGGAAGAAGTATTAAACAGCAGAAAACAAAGAGGTCTAACATTAGTATATACAGGGGATGGAAAAGGGAAAACAACTGCAGCACTTGGTCTTGCAGTCCGAGCAGCAGGCAGAGGGAAAAAGGTGTTAATGATCCAATTTATTAAATCTCCTGAAAGGACATACGGGGAAAAAATCACCTTTGAAAAGTTGGGCATTGAAATAATCCAAACAGGTGCCGGCTTTACTTGGACCAAGACACCTGAGGAGCATCGGAAAGCATTAAAAGCCGGATGGACTTTAGCGAAAGAAAAAGTATTCCATGGCGGTTATGATGTAGTGATCTTGGACGAATTAAATAATGCTCTGGCTATTGATACGTTTCCAATTCAAGATGTCCTTCCATTAAAGGAAGTACTGGAGTTAATTCATGACCGTCCTAAGGAAATTCATCTAGTAATAACCGGACGTTCTGCAAAGGAAGAAATTATAAATTGTGCTGATTTAGTAACGGAAATGAAGGTCGTTAAACATTATTATAATGAAGGAATTCCAGCGGTAAAAGGAATTGAATTCTAAGAAAGCGGTGCTGCTTATGCTGTACCAAAAACTAAGTTAAAGAATCTGAGAGGAGATTCTGATAGATGGAAACTATTTCATTAATTTTACTAGTGTTTGTGCTGGGGCTCAGACATGGATTAGATGCGGATCATCTAGCCTGTATTGATGGTTTGACACGTTACAATATCCGTATGAACAGTCCTATTGCCCGTTGGGTAGGCACTTTATTTTCATTTGGACATGGTTTGGTTGTAACATGCATCGCAGTCATTCTTGGGATATTTATGAAGAACTTTAAGATTCCTGATTTTGTTAATACTGTAGTAACTTGGATATCCATTGTTTCATTATTCAGCATCGGGACATTAAATATTTACAATCTTTTACGGACAAAATCAACAACAGCAGAAAGTTTTCAGTTGAGTGGAATCAAAGGGAAGTTCTTACCGCGGATCGTGCAGGAAACGACGAATCCATTTTTTGTCGTTTTAATTGGGGCCATATTCGCACTCGCTGCGGATACCGTCAGTCAAACCTCGATGTGGGCAATTGCAGCCGGAAATTCAGCAAGTTATTTCCCATTCATTATGGGGATGATCTTTATGTTGGGGATGATGATTACAGATACGATTGATTCAATTCTTGCTTTCCGTATGATCAGCGACTCAAATCAAATCGGACAAACGGCATCAAGAGTAATGGGATGGATCATTGTCTGTTTGGCATATGGCGTATCCATTTATGAAGCCTTTACCTTTTTCTTCCCGTGGGCCGAGCTGGATTTCGAGATCATTGGCATCATTTTGTTTGTGTTATTGATTCTTGGTTTCATTTTCTTAAGTTTTCGTACAAAAAAACACGTTGAAATTTCTTTGAAAATGGATAAATGATTTGAAGGGGTGATGGGATCTTCCCCCTTTTTCTATGTTTCTAGCATGCTTTTCGTTTGATCAAGTGATAATCCCATGTCAAAAACATACACTCTTCTTAAGACAGTATTAGAGTTTTGAGCGTGAGGTGTTGAAACAAATGAACTTTGGGATGCAAAAAGCGAATATGCTGGCTAAAAATATTAATAGTTTTATTAAATATGTTCGCCATAGTTATGAAAATCGGAGCAGCTTTTATACAAATCATGACAAATTGTATCAAATAAAGCTTTTGATAGAAGAATATAAATTTCAAATCATCGCAGATGAGCTTTATCGAATCAATCAGTTTTCATGGGATGAAAAATATACTTATATACTCGTTGAGCAATTTAAACAAGGACTAAATATTATTGATGAATATGTGAAAAATAACTATACTGAATTATTCATGTTAACAGCACGGCTGCATACGTTAAAGAGCCTCACTACCTTATTTTCAAAAGAACAAGATGGAAAGCAAAAGCTTCCTAATTAGTTATTTTAAAAAAAATAAACACGCTAAAATATGGAGGGGCTG
>NZ_BCUZ01000037.1 GCF_001591485.1 Neobacillus fumarioli NBRC 102428
TAAGTTATAAGAAAAAAATTCGACAAAATGACAGGAAATCCTGCATCAAATGTAGAAATTTTTAAAAAAAGAGGGGGTGAGATTATAACTAGGATCTTGGTTTTAAAGAAGGTGATTGTATGCGTTTTATTGTAAAGAATGATCAATTAATCCCAAGTTTTCATCTGGAAGAATCCGTGCCTATCACAAAAGTTCCAAGTATTCCACAGCCACCCGTAAACCATAGCTTCCCATACAATCATAACTTACAGCATCTCCTTACCGGTAAACAGCTTCTCCTGGATGATATTCCCCATTCGCTGGAAGAAATACAATCCCATTACGAAAACGGATATATTACCTATCGAAAAGGAATTGAGTATCTCGGCAAAAAGCCTGTTTGCATCAGATGCGGCAACAAAGAGCGCAAACGGTTTGCTTCATTTCCATGTGCCCGGTGCGGGGAAATCTGTCTTTATTGCCGCCGCTGCCTTATGATGGGAAGAGTTAGCGAATGCACACCGCTCATCGGCTGGAATGGTCCGGTGCCTGACACCAATCTCTCCCGCCAACTATTGAGATGGAATGGAACACTCTCTGAAGGCCAAATGGTTGCCTCCCAACATGTTGTAGAAGCAATATTACAAAATCAGGAGCACTTAGTTTGGGCTGTGTGCGGAGCTGGGAAAACAGAAGTATTGTTTGCCGGAATAGAAGCAGCATTATTAGCAAGAAAGCGAATTTGCATCGCCACCCCAAGAACTGACGTTGTGGTTGAATTGACACCCCGGCTGAAAGCAGTTTTTCCTGGAGTACCGATCGCCTCACTTTATGGTGGCAGTGAAGACCGTCACCTTTATACACCACTGACCATTGCGACCACCCATCAGCTGCTCCGTTTTTACCATGCTTTCGATTCGATTATTTTGGATGAAGTCGACGCCTTCCCTTATACAGTTGAGGAATCCCTTCGGTATGCTGTGATCCAAGCGCGTAAACCGGAGTCTGCTATGATCTATTTAACGGCAACTCCGAATAAAAAATGGCAGCTGGAATGCCGTAGTGGCAAAAGGCCTTACACCACCATTCCTGCCCGCTTCCACCGCCATCCCCTCCCAGTGCCAGAGTTCAGCTGGTGTGGCAACTGGAGAAAATTGCTCGTAAAAAACAAACTGCCGGGAAATGTTCTTCAATGGGTAAAACACCGTATCGATATCAGCAAGCAAGCTTTAGTTTTTTTTCCTCATATCCCACTAATGGACAAAGCTCTGGCCATTTTGCGGCAGTTTGTTCCTAATATTGAAGCGGTTCATGCAGAGGATCCCGATAGAAAAGAAAAGGTGCAAAAGATGCGCGCCAAAGAAATACCGCTGCTACTTACCACAACAATCCTTGAGAGGGGAGTAACATTTCCGAATATCGATGTCGCAGTAGTGGGGGCTGAGGATGCGATTTTTACCGAAAGTGCACTTGTGCAAATTGCCGGAAGAGCAGGGAGAAGCAAAGATTATCCGGAAGGGACCGTAACTTTTTTTCACTATGGTAAAACGAAGGAGATGCTAAGGGCAAAACGTCAAATTAAGGCCATGAACCGGGAGGGGATTAAACGGGGATTGATTGATATTTAAATGTTTATATGAAGGTGATGGATGAAATGGATCTATTTCCACAGGATTATTGCTTTGTTTGTCATGAGCCCATCCGCCCAACGATTGGTTGGAAGGCGATTTTTTCAAAGGAAAAGGCCTCGTATATTTGTCCCCCTTGCCAATCAAAGTTTGAAACTATTATAGGAGAAACATGCCGGATTTGCTGCCGGCCGTTTGCTCGTTTGGATGAAAAGTTTCGTGATGGAGATTTGTGCCATGATTGCTTTCGCTGGGAGAAAGATGAGCATTGGAAGGGCTTGCTGGATAAAAACCATTCTTTATTCTTGTATAACGAATTTTTAAAAGAGGTGATTGCCCGATTTAAGTTTCGCGGTGATTATGTACTTGCAAAGATATTCGTAGAATTTTTCAGAAACAAGTTGGATGAAATCAAAGCAGACTTTTATGTTCCGATCCCCTTAAGTAAAGAGCGTTTATATGAACGAGGTTTCAATCAAGCAGCTGCTCTTCTAAGTGAAACAGGCCTTCCTGCAACGGAAATTCTCACCCGTATTCATTCCGAAAAACAGTCCAAAAAATCAAGAACCGAGCGAATTCACCTGCTCCAAGTATTCCAATTAACACCATCTGTCCAATTACAGGAGAAAAAAGTAGTACTAATCGATGATATTTACACAACAGGATCAACCCTGCGCCATGCCGCTAAGCTTTTAAAAGAAGCAGGTGCAGCCAGTGTCCAATCCATAACACTGGCCAGATAAGCTTTTGTTCAAGTTGTCCACTGGAGAAAGACAAATGTCCACGAATGGTGTCAGGCACCGCATGTGCGGTGCCTGACAATTGACTTTATTACATTTTCAAGGCTTTTTGAGCCATTTCCATGTCATGACCGAGAAGGTGTCCGAGGTCATAAGCAGGATAATAGCCATGCTTATGCATATAATGAAAGACTCGTTCATGCCCGTTTATAGCTCCGATTAATTGATTAGTTAATGTTTTTCTTAAGGATGGTGTGGCTGTTTCCGTAATGGCTCCGGCAAGGTTACGGACTAAAGTTTTTGATAGGCCAAGCAGATCCCCGGCAAAAAAGCCCATATCTTGACGAACTTCATCATCGCGAGATTGATAACCTTGGGCTGATGGATAAAATCGCAGCAATTCTTTTATGTTCCCTTCCAGATCATGAATGCATTTTCTGTATAATTCCTTTAACTCAGAATCGGTTACTTTGTTAAGGGACATTTTCAGCTTCATTAATCCGCTAGATTGAAAAGCAACCAATTCATGTAATTCTAATGTTTCATGCCAGGCCAGCGGTTTTCTCTCTTCTTGTGTCATTGGATGGGCATCCTCCTTCACTTTAACATCAATTTACTGTATTCCATAGGCACATTAGTGGAAATTTGTCCCGCCTAAATACATTGGGTAACCAAAAGTTACAAAAACTTTGTGACTATTTTCTTGTTGTTTTTTAAATGAATTGACAAAAAATTCTGCATGATTAAGCAGGAGAATCATAGGGTAAAGTAGAAATGTAAGTATGTAGCCTTAATTAAAGGAGGAGTACACAGATGAAATATAACGTACGCGGTGAAAACATTGAGGTAACTCCAGCAATTAGAGAGTATGTAGAGAAGAAAATTTCTAAACTGGAACGTTATTTTAACGAATCACCTGATGCGAATGTAAATGTGAATCTTAGATTCAATCAAGATAAAACTTCAAAGGTTGAGGTTACGATTCCGCTGCCTCATTTGGTTCTCCGTGCCGAAGAAACGAATGCAGATATGTACGCGGCGATTGACCTTATTACAGATAAGCTTGAACGCCAAATCCGCAAGCACAAAACAAAGGTAAATCGGAAATTCAGGGAAAAAGGTACGATCCCTATGACATTTACAACTTATGAAAATACTGAAGTAAATGATGATGATGAACTGGAAGTTGTTCGTACAAAACACTTTGATCTTAAACCGATGGACAGCGAGGAAGCCATTTTGCAAATGAACTTGCTAGGTCATAGCTTCTACGTGTTTACGAATGCCGACACCAACCGGACAAACGTTGTGTACAAACGTAAAGACGGTCGTTATGGCTTAATCGAAGCACATTAATATCAAAATAACGCCGTTCCGATTTATCGGACGGCGTTATTTTGATGTAAGGTTTTACATTTTTTCTTTGAGGTAAACGATGGTTCCGGAAAGAGAAACTTAGATGAAGATCAATTAACTTCAACCTAATAAAGTTTCTCCGAGTTACGATAAAATGGAGTGGTTCAAAAAACCTGAAAAAAGTGCAGTCATTGCTGTACTTTTTTCAGGTAAATGGGCTGGCGATTACATCGTCGCTCCATGACAATTCTTGTACTTTTTGCCACTACCGCATGGGCACGGATCGTTGCGGCCTATTGTTTGCTTGTTCACTTTCGGTTTCTTCTTCACAGTCTCGCCATCTTCTTTCGGATTTACCGCATGTCCTTGGGCAACTTCCTGGCGTTCAAGGTTGTTGCGGATTTCCGCTTTCATGATGTACATGGCGGTTTCATCTTCAATCGCTTCAATCATTGCTTCAAACATGGCAAAGCCTTCTTGTTGATATTCGCGAAGCGGGTCGATTTGTCCGTATGCGCGTAAGTGAATTCCTTGGCGCAGCTGATCCATAGCATCAATGTGATCAATCCATTTCGAATCGACTGCACGAAGGGTTACAACCTTTTCAAATTCACGCATTTGTTCCGGATATAGAAGCTGTTCTTTTTCTTCGTAACGTTTCTTTACTTTTGTAAAAATCGTTTCTACCATTTCTTCCGGCTCTTTGCCACGCAAATCTGCCTCGGTGATGTCACCTTCCGGAAGAAGGTTTGCATGAACGTAATCAATGATTCCTTTCAGATTCCATTCTTCTTCGTCTTCATCGCGCGGTGTATGAATGTCAACATTGCGCTTAATCGAATGTAAAATCATGTTTTGTACAATTTCACGCAAGTTTTCAGATTCTAATACTTCATCGCGTTGTTTATAAATAATTTCGCGCTGCTGGCGAAGTACATCGTCATATTGCAGTAATTGTTTACGGGCATCAAAGTTATTGCCCTCCACGCGTTTCTGTGCGGATTCAACAGCCCGTGAAACCATTTTGCTCTGAATCGGTTGTGAATCATCCATGCCAAGCCGTTGCATCATCGACTTCATATTGTCTGAACCGAAGCGGCGCATTAACTCATCTTCCATGGATAAATAGAACTGGGTAACGCCAGGATCCCCTTGCCGTCCGGAGCGTCCGCGCAACTGATTATCAATCCTGCGGCTCTCGTGACGCTCCGTACCAATAACGGCTAGACCGCCAAGCTCCTTAACACCTTCGCCCAGCTTAATGTCTGTACCGCGGCCGGCCATGTTTGTGGCGATGGTCACTGCGCCCTTCTGCCCGGCTTCAGCGATAATTTCCGCTTCACGTGCATGGTTTTTCGCATTCAAGACATTGTGGCGTATGCCTTTTTTTAATAGCATTTTCGAAATAAGTTCTGATGTTTCAATGGCTACGGTACCGACAAGAACAGGCTGTCCTTTTTGATGGCGCTCAGCAATATCCTCTACTACAGCACGGAATTTACCTTCCATTGAAGCGTAAATTAAATCTGGGCGGTCATCACGGATGACCGGTTTGTTTGTTGGAATGACCACAACATTCATATTGTAAATGTTGCGAAACTCTTCTTCTTCCGTTTTCGCTGTACCGGTCATCCCAGCTAATTTTTCATACATCCGGAAATAGTTTTGGAACGTAATCGTCGCCATCGTCATGCTTTCATTTTGGATTTCGACGCCTTCTTTCGCCTCAATTGCCTGATGCAGCCCTTCACTGTAACGGCGGCCTTTCATCAGACGGCCGGTAAACTGGTCAACGATGACAATTTCACTGTCTTGTACAACATAATCAACATCCCGATGCATCGTAACAATAGCCTTTAATGCCTGATTAATATGATGGTTTAAAGTTACGTGTGAAATGTCGAACAGGTTTTCAATACCGAAGGCTTTTTCGGCTTTGCTGATTCCTTCTTCCGTCAACATGACAGCTTTTGTTTTTTCATCATACGTATAATCGGTGTCCTTCGTTAATGTTCGAACAAACGCATTTGCTTGAATATAAAGAGTTGTGGACTTTTGTGCAGAACCTGAGATGATCAGCGGTGTCCTGGCTTCGTCGATCAAGATGGAATCCACTTCGTCGACGACGGCAAAATAAAGCGGACGCTGAACCTTTTGTTCCTTATATAGGACCATGTTATCCCTTAAATAATCGAAGCCGAATTCATTGTTTGTCCCATACGTAATATCCGCGGCATAGGCTGCCTGCTTTTCCGCGCTATCCATGCTGTTTAAATTTAAACCGACGGTTAAGCCCAGAAATTCATAGAGCTGGCCCATTTCGGCGGCATCCCGGCTGGCCAGATATTCGTTGACGGTCACAACATGCACGCCGCGGCCGGCAAGTGCATTTAGATAAACCGGCATTGTTGAGGTTAATGTTTTACCTTCACCGGTTTTCATTTCGGCGATGTTCCCTTCATGCAAAGCAATGCCGCCCATTAGCTGTACATGATATGGATAAAGACCAAGCACACGGCGTGCCCCTTCACGGACAACAGCAAATGCTTCGGTCAGCAAATCATCTAATGTTTCTCCATTTTGATAACGGGTTTTGAATTCTTCTGTTTTCTTTCTGAGCTGTTCGTCTGACAGCTTTTCCATTTCCGGTGCCAGAGCTTCAATTTGTCCAGCCATTTTATCCAGCCTCTTCAGCTCTCGTTTGTTTATATCAAATACTTTATTTAAAATCCCCATCATATGGTGAACGCTCCTTTATTTCCATAATAAAAAAGTGGAACCGAATCCTTATTTAAATACACGAATTCATTTTCCATCTTACCATTTCTCATCTTACTGTGCCAATATTGTTAGAAAGGAAGCAAAATGTGTCATCGTTTTATTATAATTCTTCATATGATAAAAATCATCTTTCACAACTTTTGATATTTGGACGATTCTCACGTTATAATGGGTTAGTACTGACAATCATTAATGAATATACTGCACAGTAGGAAATGATTTTTATTTATTATAGAGGTGAACAAAATGGAATTAGCGGAAATTCGCAATGCACTTGAAATAACAGCTAAGAAATTAGCGGACTTTAGGGGGTCTCTTTGACCTCGAAAATAAAGAAGCTAGAATTGCCGAGCTTGAGGATATTATGCTTCAGCCTGATTTTTGGAATGACCAGGACAAAGCTCAAAAAGTCATTAGCGAGGCAAATGGCTTGAAGGATCAAGTCCGTGAGTTTTATGAACTGAATGAGTCCTATGAAAATCTAGAAGTGACCTATGAACTGGTAAAAGAAGAAAGTGATGCGGAACTTCAGGCAGAGCTTGAAGAAGAGATCGGGAAGTTGATGGACAGGCTAAACCAGTTTGAACTGCAACTCCTATTAAGTGAAGAATATGATAAAAATAACGCCATCTTGGAGCTTCATCCAGGTGCCGGTGGGACTGAGTCACAGGATTGGGGATCAATGCTACTTAGAATGTACACTCGTTGGGCGGAAAAGAAAGGCTTTAAAGTGGAAACACTGGATTATCTTCCTGGAGATGAAGCCGGAATTAAGAGCGTAACGCTTGCCATTAAAGGGCATAATGCCTACGGTTATTTAAAGGCTGAAAAAGGGGTTCACCGCTTGGTACGGATTTCTCCTTTTGATGCTTCAGGCCGACGACATACATCATTTGTTTCTTGTGATGTGATGCCGGAATTTAATGAGGAGATTGAAATTGAAATCCGCACGGAAGATTTACGAATTGATACGTATCGTTCGAGCGGTGCCGGAGGACAGCATATTAATAAAACAGAATCGGCCGTCCGGATCACGCACATTCCGACAGGCATCGTAGTATCCTGTCAGACAGAGCGCTCGCAAATTCAAAACCGTGAACGGGCAATGAATATGTTAAAATCAAAGCTTTATCAACGTGAAGTAGAAGAGAAAGAAAAGGCACTTGCAGAAATTCGCGGAGAACAGAAGGAGATCGGCTGGGGAAGTCAAATCCGATCTTACGTTTTTCACCCATATTCTATGGTGAAAGACCATCGCACAAATGTTGAGACCGGAAATGTTCAGGCCGTCATGGACGGGGAATTGGATCTGTTTATCAATGCCTATTTGCGTTCAAGAATTTCATAATCGTTTATATAGCCTTTGCCGCTTGATTTGGCAAAGGCTATTTTTAGGGTGTTTTTGCCAATCGTTGCGGTTTGCTGAAGGTTTGGTGCGGCAAAAAAGGGGACTAGTCTTTTTTAAATCTAAAAGGCAATTTTTTATTAGGAACGTGAATATTAATGGCTTCATGAAGAAATGTAAACATTTTGTCATGCCGGTCTAGTTTATCTTCAACCCGTTGAAAATAACTACGAAATTCAACCGCATTATTTTGAACGGTTTCTTCTAAAGATTGGATGCTATTGTCCAGTTTATCGAGCCGCTGATTAATTCCGTAGAGTTGTTGGTCAACATTCTCAAGCCGCTGATGGACTACCGCGAACTGTTTGTCCATATGATCCATCAATTGCTTCAATATTTGTTCCACACAAACTCACCTCCTTTTTTACAGATTATAACATGAATACTTCTTGATAAACCATGATTTATGTCGATTTTCCGCCTAAGCCTCCTATTATAGATGAAACCCATTCTCTTTGGGAAAGCTAATAAAAATTTTAATCTTTTATCGTGTCAGAATCACTGTTATTTACACCATTATTTACCCATGCTATACTCACTTTCGGTTAGATTAACTTCATTTTATAGAGGGGTCGGACATCATGAATAAATTTAGTAATTTAACAGCAACTAATCCCAAAGTAAGAAAAGTAACCGATTATATATTAGTGATAATTGGTTCGGCCATTATTGCCGTGGCCTTTAATGTGTTCTTACTGCCAAACCGCATTGCTTCCGGAGGAGTCAGCGGAATTAGTACCATTTTGCAAGCAGTATTTGGATGGGAACCTGCATATGTTCAGTGGGCCTTTAACATTCCATTATTTATTGCCGGGGTTGTCTTGCTGGGTAAACAATTCGGGATTAAAACATTAGTAGGCACGGTTTTTCTGCCGTTTGTTGTTTTTTTAACAAAGGATTTTGATCCATGGACTCATAATGCATTACTTGCCTCCATTTTTGGCGGGATCGGGGTTGGCCTTGGACTTGGGATTGTTTTTAGGGGAAATGCCTCTACAGGAGGAACAGACTTAGCTGCACAAATTATTCATAAATATACAGGCTTCACATTGGGAAGATGTGTGGTTATGATTGATGGATTGATCGTTCTAACGGCAGCGGTTGTGTTTGATATTGAAAAGGCTTTATATGCCATCATCGGTCTATATGTTACAAGCAAAACGATTGATTTCATTCAAGTAGGTTTTGGGCGTTCGAAAATGGCCATGATTATTACCAATAAACAAGAAGAAGTACGTGAAGGAATATTGCATAAAATTGACCGAGGGGTGACAAAATTATCAGCATACGGCGGTTTTACCGATCATGAAAGGCCGGTATTAATGTGTGTGGTAGATCAAACCGAATTCACGAAACTGAAACAATTAGTAAAAACGATTGATCCATCTGCATTTGTTGTCGTTATGGACGCGGCTGAAGTGCTTGGAGAAGGTTTCAAACACGCATAATACTGGTATACTAAATCATTAGTGGAATAAATTTCTTAAGGAGGGCTATCATTGAAAAAAAAGCTGTTTACACTATTATTAGGAACTTCATTAGTAATGGGACTTACTGCTTGTGGCGGAAGCACTAGCACCGATAAAAGCAAAGAAGCTCCGAAGAAAGAAACGAAGCCGACCACTCAAAATACAGCTCAAGGCGGAGATGCTGATAAGATTTTCCAAGCGCATTGTGCAAGCTGCCACGGTGGCGATCTTAAGGGTGGAGTTGGACCAAACTTAACAAAGATTGGTTCCCAATTATCGAAAGACCAAATATTGGACATCATTAAAAATGGTAAACAAGGCGGTATGCCTGCTGGTCTAATTTCCGGTTCTGACGCCCATAAAGTGGCGACATGGCTTGCAGCAAAAAAATAATCGAAAAAAGTGCTCTGTACAAACTACAGAGTCCTTTTTTATGTAGAAAAGCCCGATTTACTTCCTTCTTTTACGATGATGAAAAGAAACTGTAATATTTTCGGTGAATTATGGATGGTATAATAGTATCATGTAAAACTATGTTCGATTTGTTTAGTTTTGCAAATTACTGTCGAAAAGAATCGACAAAACTATTAGGTGATCTTAATGATAGAAATGCAAGGAGTATATAAACAGTACCCAAATGGTGTTAATGCTATTAATGGGATTAATGTCCGAATTAATCAGGGGGAATTTGTTTATGTCGTTGGCCCAAGTGGTGCAGGAAAGTCAACGTTTATTAAAATGATGTACCGTGAGGAGGTCCCGACTTCCGGAACGATCACAATGAATGGCGTTAATCTGGCGAAATTAAAGACGAAAAAGGTGCCGATTTTTCGCCGCAATCTTGGCGTGGTCTTTCAAGATTTTAAACTTCTGCCAACTTTGACTGTCTATGAAAATGTCGCATTTGCCTTGGAAGTCATTGAAGCACAGCCTAAGTTCATTCAAAAAAGAGTGATGGAAGTACTTGACCTTGTTGGTTTAAAGAATAAAGCGAGAATGTTTCCATCAGAGCTTTCTGGCGGTGAACAACAGCGTGTTTCCATTGCCCGTTCGATCGTGAATTCACCGCGGGTGGTTATTGCGGATGAACCTACGGGGAACCTTGATCCGGATACATCATGGGAAATCGTTAAAATCTTTGAAGAGATTAATGCAAGAGGAACTACGGTGGTAATGGCAACGCATAACAAAGATATTGTCAACACATTAAAGCATCGTGTCATCGCCATTGAAGGCGGAAAAATTGTTCGTGATGAGCAAAGGGGTGAGTACGGTTATGAAAATTAGAACACTTGGCCGCCATACCCTCGAAAGTTTAAAAAGTCTTACGAGAAATGGCTGGATGACGTTCGCTTCTGTCAGCGCCGTGACTGTAACCCTTATCTTAGTTGGGGTCTTTTTTGCGATTATGATGAACCTCAATCGAGTAGCACAAACGATTGAAGATGACGTATCCATACGCGTTTATATTGATGTAGCTACTGGTAAGCAGCAGGAGCAAACATTACAGAAAGAGATTGAAGCGATCCCTGAGGTGAAAAGCATCACTTTTTCATCCAAAGAGCAGGAATTAAAAAACTTGGTCAAGAGCATGGGAGAAGAAGGGAAGACCTTTAATCTGTTCCAGCAGGATAATCCGCTAAATGATGTGTTTATCGTGAAAACGGCAAATCCAACGGATACGATGAAAGCTGCTAATAAAATCCAAAAATTAAATTATGTAGGCAAAGTTCGATATGGCAAGGGCACAGTGGAAAAAATGTTCAGCTTTATTAAGGCCAGCCGGAATGTGGGGATTGTATTAATTCTTGGCTTATTTTTCACGGCTATTTTCTTAATCTCCAATACTATTAAAATCACGATTATTGCCAGACGAAGAGAAATTAAGATTATGAGGCTGGTTGGGGCAACCAATAGTTTTATTCGCTGGCCATTTTTCCTTGAGGGCTTATGGCTAGGAATTCTCGGTTCCATCTTACCAATCATTCTGATTTCCATCGCTTACTATCGTGCTTTTGATTATATCAATCCAAAACTTACAGGTTCGTTTATTGAAATACTGCCATTTAACCCATTTGTGTATCAGCTTTCCGGCATTTTGCTGTTAATGGGAGCAATCATCGGTGTTTGGGGCAGTGTCATGTCCATTCGAAAGTTTTTAAAAGTTTAATTGCGAAAGCAATCATTATTAGGGAGGAGCATTTTTGCTTCTTCCTTTTTATTTTGTTTACTCCTAGATTTACTCATAACTTGTCCACCCCTCACATATAAGTTAATAATCGGACCGAAATTTGATTGCTCAATAAGACAGGCTGTAACTTGAGGAGGACTCACATGAATCGTAAAATGATTGCCCTGTTAATGGCGGGCTCGCTTCTGACCGGAGCAGGTGGCACTTATGCCGGGATGCAGCTATTTAATAAAAATCATCAAATATCCCTGCCTGCACAAGGCCGGCAGAGTACCGATGAAAAAACGCAATCGGAGATAAAAGATCTTGATAAAGTATGGCAGGCATATCATCTCATCTTAGACCGTTATGTAGAAAAAGTAGACCATAACAAGCTCGCTGAAGGGGCTATCCAGGGAATGCTCGCCGTTTTAAAAGATCCATATTCCGTTTATATGGATAAAGAAACGGCGGAACAATTTACGCAAACGCTAGAATCTTCCTTCGAAGGAATTGGTGCTGAAGTAGGCAAAGTAGATGGAAAAATCGTGATTATTTCACCATTTAAAAATTCCCCTGCAGAAAAAGCGGGGATTAAACCAAATGATGAAATTTTAAAAGTAAATGGTCAAAGTGTTGACGGGCTTGATCTTAATCAGGCAACAGCAAAAATCCGCGGCAAGAAAGGGACGACTGTAACCCTATTAATTGGCCGTAAAGGTCTAAAAGACCCGATAACGATTAAGGTGAAACGGGACGAGATTCCGCTGGAAACCGTCCATTCATCTATTAAAAACTATGATGGGAAAAAAATTGGCTATATTGACATTACTTCTTTTTCTGAAAACACCGCTGAAGATTTCAAAAAGGAATTAAAGAAGCTGGAAAGTGATCATATTAAAGGGCTAATCCTTGATGTCCGCGGCAATCCCGGAGGCTTTTTGGATAGTGTAGGGGATATTCTCAAAGAATTCGTTCCGAAAACGAAGCCCTATGTGCAAATTGAACAGCGCGATGGCAAAAAACAGTATCTTTTTTCATCTATCACTAAGAAAAAAGATTATCCGGTTGTTGTTCTTGTAAACAAAGGCAGTGCATCCGCTTCGGAAATCTTGGCCGGGGCACTACAGGAGGCCGATGGCTATAAGCTGGTCGGCGAAACAACATTTGGCAAAGGGACAGTACAGCAGGCCCTGCCAATGGGGGACGGCAGTAATATTAAATTGACCTTATTTAAATGGCTGACGCCAGATGGAAATTGGATTCATAAAAAGGGAATCAAGCCGGATGTACCAATTAAACAACCAGCAATTTTCTCTACCCATCCGGTGCAAACCGCCAAGCCGCTTAAAGAGGACATGAACGATGAGCAGGTAAAGAATGCACAGGAAATTTTAGCAGGACTTGGGTATGCCCCTGGAAGAACAGATGGCTATTTCAGCACTGAAACGACTGTTGCCGTTAAAGGCTTCCAGCAGCAAAATGATTTAAAACCAACAGGAATCATTGATACAAAGACCGCTGACAAACTGGAAGAAGCAGCCGTTCAAGCCATGAAAGATGAGAAAAACGATCTGCAGCTGCAAACAGCACTGCGTCTGGCCGCTCAATAAGATATAGCTTAGTAAGCAGTACTCTCCTTATAGAAGGGTGCTGCTTTTTTTGAGGCAGGATATAAAACAGCAGGATTTTGGAGAATGCCGAAATTTGTAACCTTTTTAAATTGGTTAGACTTTAAGCAACTTTTTAATTATTTCTATAAACTAGCAATAGGTTTTATTGTGCGGTTTTGGTAAAATAATCTTTAAGGGATTTTGAGAATACGAGAAATTTTACTAGAGAGAGGTGGCAGGAAGTGGTGCAAATATGGCTTGTTGAGCTGTTAAAAGGAACAGGCAAGATATTTCTTCATCCTGTTTTATACTATCTCGTTTTCCTTTCGGGAATATTGGGCGTTATGAGAGTCAAACGCGAGCGGAGAAACTTTCATGTACGGGCAAAGGATGCCTATTTTGAACTCAGGCAGCTATTTCCGCCGGGCATTCTTATTGGACTTGTTCTGTCAGTCATTACAATTGCAGCAGGGATTGCTGTTCCTTTTGCCGCAATTGTTTTCATTGCAGGATTTACTTTTCTTTGGTCCCTGACCACAAATGTCCGTTGGATGTCACCGGCATATACGATTGGTGCTGCATTTTTTACGTACATTTTATTTGCTGAAAATGGATGGACTCTTCCCTTATTTACTAAAGCCTTACACTCTGCAAGTGAAAAGGTATACCCATCCATTGTTGTTGTTCTGGGACTTCTGCTTATTGCAGAAGGTCTTCTGATTGTAGGGAACGGCAGAAAAGGTTCTTCGCCAAAGCTGGTCAAAAGTAAGCGCGGCCAAAGTGTCGGCGCCCATGAAGTGAAGCGCCTTTGGATGCTACCGCTGTTTTTGCTGATTCCTGGATCTGCCCTTCACCTTCCTTTTGATTGGTGGCCGGTGTTCCATGTCGGGACTAAAGAATATTCGCTCATTCTAGTTCCATTTGCGATCGGCTTTCATCAGCAAATTAAAGGAGTTCTACCTAAAGAGGCGATTGTTCGTCATGGGAGACAAGTTATCACATTTGGGGTGCTGATCACTATGATCTCCGCTGTCGGCTATTGGCATCCGCTTGTTGCAATTATCGCGGCGGCACTCGCTATGATAGGGCGTGAATTATTAGCTTTAAGGGCTTATTTAAAGGATGAAAGTCTACCTGCCTATTTTTCCCGAAAAAACCAGGGAGTGATGATTATTGGGATCATCCCTGAATCGCCTGCGGAAAAAATGGGACTTCAAGTCGGGGAAATCATCGCGAAAGTCAATGGATTTGCTGTTTGTGATGAAAGCTCATTTTACGAGGCATTGCAAAAAAACCGGGCCCATTGCAAACTGGACGTTCTTGATACAAAGGGAGAAATTCGCTTTGTACAGCGTGCATTATTTGAAGGGGACCACTATGAACTAGGGATTTTGTTTGTTCAAGATCACCGGAAATTTGGCGAAAAGATAGGATAGATAAAAATTCTCACCATATGCATGATCATTCCTGAGTGCGGATTTTCATAAACATCCAATGCAGACTACAGAATGAACTTATTGTTTGGAAGCGAAAGATATTCGCTTCCTTTTTTAAAAACTAAAATTATTCTGGAAAGTATATTCATTGAACAATTCCTTACTTGATTAACCAAAAAATTATATAAAAATAATAAATTATTAGTTCGCTGATAATTTAATACTGCATTTGAATAAAGAACACTTCTTGTTTAAGGGTGCTCAAATGTATGCAGATTGAATACAATAAGCAACTAAAATATTATTTGTAATAAAATAAATTTTTCGAAAAATTGGTATAACTTGTATTGACAGCGTTTTCTAAGATTCCTATAATAGCATTATAAGGAAAACAATCAGTGGTTTTTTGAAGGAGTGATGAAGGTGCCATGCAGACATTGGATACTGTAATCGTGACAGGCTATGCCAAAGCTCCCCAAGGAACTTCCATGTATGAAATGTTCAAGCATGCTGGAATCGTACTAGAAGTAGATCCGAAAGAGCATACGATTATTGCGGCAGAATATACATTTGTAACAGAATTAACCAAAAAGCATTTTCAAAAACTGCTAATAGGCTATTGCCTCCAAGACGGGATTGAACCGCTGATTGACAGAATTCAAAAATGTTACTTTGCTCCTTCCCAGCAAGCGATTATAGTAGCCCTTCAGGCTGCGGTGCAACGTTACTGGGATAATATTAAACAAATTAATACATAGCGTTTGGTTATAATAAAGTGGTGAGACGACCTCTCTCCATGGTCTTATTAAAACCGGGCTGACATAGAAACCTTGTAAAGAATGTTCGTTTTGCTCACATTCTTTATGGGGGATTTATGCCATGCCCGGTTTTTTACATATCCGAACGTTTACATCCATAGAAACTAAGGGAGGGGAAGGAAACGAATGAACAAGTTGATTTCATATGAGGAAGCTGTGAAAAAGATTAAAAGCGGCTCACGAATTATGGTAGGAGGATTTGGTCTTGTCGGCTGTCCTCTTGGGTTAGTTGAGGCCTTGGCAAAAGCAAATGTAAAAGATTTAGAGATTATTAGCAATAATCTTGGAGAACCGGGCCGAGGCCTCGGGATGCTGGTAAGGCAAAAACAGGTGAAAAAAGCGATCGGGTCCTATTTTACATCCAACCCTGAGGTGGTGCAGGCTTATCAAGAGAAGGAATTAGAGGTGGAATTGATCCCACAGGGGACGATGTCAGAAGCGATTCGGGCAGGCGGGGCCGGATTGGGCGGGTTTTATACTCCGGTCAGTGTCGGGACGAAAATTGCTGAAAATAAAGAAGAACGCATTCTTAACGGGAAAAAATACGTACTTCAAGAGCCGATTAAAGCCGATTTTGCATTAATAAAAGCCAAAAAGGCGGATCAATTAGGAAACCTCATTTACAGTAAATCGGCAAGAAACTTCAATCCAATCATGGCTACTGCTGCTGAGGTAGTTATTGCTGAGGTGGAGGACGTCGTAGAGGTGGGCCAGCTTTCGCCAGAGGAAATCGTAACACCCCATTTATATGTTGACTATATCGTGGTGAAAGGAGGCAACTAGCATGAATGTGAAACATTATATTGCGGCAAGGGCGGCAAAGGAATTAAAGAATGGCGATATTGTTAACCTCGGCATTGGAATTCCTACTCTGGTGGCAGATCACATTCCGCCATCCATACGCGTTTTTTTGCACTCGGAAAACGGCATTCTTGGCGTCGGTCCGAGCCCTGATCAGGATCAATTAGATCCAGAGCTTGTTAATGCCGGGAAAAAACCGGTCACCATTAAGGAAGGTTCATCCTTCTTTGATAGTGCTTCATCCTTCGCGATGATTCGTGGCGGCCATGTGACTGTTTCGATTCTTGGCGTATTGCAAATCGATGCCAAAGGGCGGATCGCCAACTGGGCGGTACCAGGAAAAAGTGTTCTTGGTGTCGGCGGAGCCATGGATTTATTGGAAGGATCCAAAAAGGTGATTGTCACCACCATGCATGTGACAGATAAAGGAGAACCAAAACTTGTAAAGGAACTGACTTATCCGATGACATCGGAGCGCAAAGTAGATTTGATTATTACGGATTTGGCCGTTTTTGCGGTAGAGGAAGATGGATTGCAGCTGATCGAGCTTGCCCCCGGAATTTCTCTGGATGAAGTCCGGCAAAAAACAGATGCCCCTTTCCGTATTGCGGAATCCTTACGTACAAACGAGGTGACAGTTTAATGGTTGTCATTGTAAATGCATTTCGAACCGCGATTGGAAAATTTGGCGGAGCGCTGTCAGACACGCCTCCGGAAGAGCTTGTTTGCCTGGTCATGAAAAACAATCTATCCGCAGCAGGCTTCGGGGCCTCCATTGTGGATGAAGTGATTGTTGGTCAAACAAAGCAGAGTACTCACGCTCCAAACATCGCAAGAGTCGCAGCGCTAAAAGCGCGCTTTCCGGAATCGATTCCCGCTTATACTGTTCACCGCCAATGCGGCTCAGGGTTACAGGCTGTCATCAATGGAGCGATGTCGATTTTAACGGGTCAGGCGGATGTTGTTTTAGCCGGAGGCGTAGAAAGTATGTCCCAGGCGCCGTATTATACAGTTGGTAACAGGTTTGGCCTGAAGGTGGGAAATGTTATGCTGTATGACTCGAATACTGAAAGTCAGCCGAAATCCCAGCCTGAGGATCTTTATGGATATTTTACGATGGGGGAAACGGCAGAATGGCTGGCGGAAAAATATCATATCAGCCGTCAAGAGCAGGATGAATTTGCCTTTAAAAGCCAGCAAAAAGCCAAACGGGCCATTGACTTGGGACTTTTTGAAGAAGAAATCATCCCTGTTCCGGTAAAAGAGGGGAAAAAAGGAACACGCTATTTTGCTGTTGATGAGCATCCAAGATTGACAGATCTTGATAAATTGGCATCCTTAACTCCAGCATTTAAAAAAGGTGGAACGGTTACAGCAGGAAATTCTTCTGGCCGAAACGATGGAGCCTCAATGCTTCTAATCATGTCAGAGGAAAAGGCGAAACAGCTGGGTGTCACGCCCATGGCAAGGATTCGCTCCTTTGCTGTAGTCGGGGTTTCACCAAAAGACATGGGAATCGGTCCTGTTCCCGCATCCGAAGCCGCTTTGAAAAAAGCAGGGCTTCGCTTAGAGGATATCGATTTAATCGAATTAAATGAAGCATTTGCTGCGCAAAGCCTTGCCTGCTTAAAAGAATGGGGCATTAAAGGGGAAAATGTGAATGTAAATGGCGGGGCCATTGCTTTAGGGCATCCGCTCGGGTGCTCCGGAGCAAGAATTGTCACAACATTATGCCACGAGCTTGAAAAACAAAAACTGACATTTGGGCTTGCCACGATTTGTGTAGCGGGCGGACAAGGAATGGCGTTGGTGGTGGAAAGATGGACCGAGTAGAAAAAGATTATGTGTTTCATCGCGATTTAAAAAAGGAATATCCGATCATAACCCACGGTGAAGGCGTATACCTCTTTGATGATACAGGAAAAAAATATTTGGATGCCTGTTCCGGGGCTGTTGCCGCCAACCTCGGACACGGAATAGCTTCCATCGGTGAAGCGATGGCAGACCAAGCGAAAAAAGCTGCGTTTGTTCATACAATGCGTTTTGAAACGCAAAGCTTGCACCAGCTAGCTGAGAAAATTGGCAAAATGGCTCCGGAGAATGTCAACAAGGTTTATTTTACAACAGGCGGTTCTGAGGCAAATGAAAGTGCCATGAAGCTAGCAAGGCAATATCACCGGGATGCCGGCAGGCCGCAAAAACATATGGTGATCGGCCGCTGGCAATCATACCATGGCAACACGATCGGTTCGTTATCGGCCGGTGGGGATGTAAAAAGACGGCATGCCTATACACCGAATCTATTAAACTATGCCCATGTTTATTCTCCTTACTGTCATCGATGTCCGTATGGCCGCCAATCAGATGATTGCCTTAAACAGCAAAACTGGACTTGTGTGACAGATCTGGAAAGAACCATTTTAGAGCTGGGACCGGAAAATGTATCGGCCTTTATCGCCGAGCCTATTGTCGGCAGTCAGCAAGGAGCTGTTCCGCCGCCGCCTGGTTATTTTGCAAAAGTTAGGGAGTTGTGCGACCGTTACGACATCGTCTTGATTATTGATGAAGTGATGACAGGATTTGGACGGACGGGAACAAACTTTGCTGTAGAGCAGCTTGGCATCATACCTGATATTCTCACGTTTGGCAAAGGAGTATCAGCTGGTTATGCGCCGCTGGCCGGCATGATTGTTCATGACAAAATCATCGAAGGTCTGATCAATAACAGCGATGGGAAATTTCTTCATGGGTACACCTATAGCGGGCATCCTGTTGCTGTATCAACTGGCCTTGCAGCCTTGGACGTATATGAACGTGAAAACGTGCTTGCAAATGTCAACGAACAAGGCCCATACCTTTTCGAAAGGCTTTTAGAGTTAAAAGAACGACATTCTTGCATATCGGATGTACGGGGAAGAGGGCTCCTGCTCGGAATTGAATTGGTGAAAAGCCGAGAGGAGGATGTGCTTTTCAAACCATCTGATAAAGCAGCTGAAACGGTTAATACGATTGCCATGGAACTTGGAGCCGTTTTTTATCCAGGTACCGGCTCCATTGACGGTGTGAATGGGGAACATCTGATCATTAGCCCTCCTTTAACAATCATGAAACATGAAATAGATGAGATTGTCAGAATATTAGATCAAGCATTAACATTGTTTGAGCAGAAATTAAGAAAGGATGAAACATATGAAATTACAAAGTAAAACGAACGAAATCCAAGAGAAAGCAAGAAAGCATTTATCTCCGGTAATGACAAGAGTAACAGAGCTTGTCGTTGATCGAGCACATGGCGCAAAATTTTGGACAACGGACGGAGAAGAGTACATTGATTTTGTTTCCGGTGTTGCTGTCAATGCTGTCGGCCACACGAACGAAAAAATGGTCGAGGCCATTAAAAAACAAGCAGAGTCTCTGATCCATCTTGGTTTGAATTACGGGTATTATGAAACGGCTGCGAATTTGGCCGAAAAACTGGCCAAGATTACACCAGGAAACTTGGATACCGTCTTTTTCTCCAATTCCGGTGCCGAGGCTATTGATGGGGCGCTTAAATTGGCCAAGGCTGCTACTGGCAGACCAGCGGTTATCGCTTTTGAAGGTTCTTTCCACGGCCGTACAATGGGGGCGACGGCCATAACAGCGTCAAGTTCGAAATACCGCCGTTATTATGAACCGATACTAGGTGAAGTGTACCATGTTCCATATCCATACCCAAGCCAGCTGAAAAACATCCGGAAAGAAGAAGTGGAAGAGTATTGCTTGAACCAGCTGCAAAAGGTATTTGACTTGAGAGTGGATCCTTCCCGCGTAGCCGCGATCATCATTGAGCCGGTCATGGGCGAAGGAGGCTACTATCCTGCACCGCCAAGCTTTTTGCAGAAGTTAAGGGAAATTACGAAAACCAATGGCATCCTGTTGATTTTCGACGAAGTGCAAACAGGATTCGGTCGCACGGGAAAAATGTTTGCAGCCGAGCATGCCGATGTGGTTCCGGATATTTTAGTTTTGGCAAAAGCCCTTTCTGGTGGACTGCCGCTTGGAGCCATTGTAGCGAGCCGCGAGCTTCATGAAAAATGGCCTGCAGGAGGTCATGGTTCAACCTTTGGTGGAAATCCGATTTCTTGTGCTGCTGCGCTGGCTAATATTGAGGTAATCGAAGAAGAGGAATTAGTGCAAAGAAGTGCCAAGTTAGGGGCTGAAATTGTAAACCGTCTGCAACAGTCCATCGGGCATTTACCGGGAATTCTCGAAGTGAGGGGATTGGGCATGATTATCGGCATTGAATTTGATCAGGAAGCGGCTGCCAACTATGTACCGAGGATTAAAGCAAAGGCATTGGAAAAAGGCCTGCTGATCATGAATTGCGGAGTCAGCGGACAAACGATCCGGTTAATGCTGCCACTTAATATTCAGGAAGCGGTGCTTGACAAAGGATTGTCTATTTTAGAAGAAGCAACTAGAGAAGTCATTTTGGGCAGCTAGTCGGTACTTTTTCAAGTTAAGAGCAAAAGGGAGGTCTTGAATATGGCAAACCAAATCAAATCAGAGATGCTTAAGGGCGATCTTTATATGAATGGGCAATGGGTTAGTGAACCCGGTCAGACGTATTTTGAAAGTATAAATCCTGCTACAGGGGAACTGGTTGGAATTTGCGCTGCGGCGACAATCGGGCAAGTAGACGAAGCTGTTGCATACGCACATAAGGCATATCCTATGTGGCGTGATCTTCCTGTTCCGGAACGTGCCTCCTATTTACTAAAAGCCGCCCAGCTGTTTGATATACGCAAAGAAGAATTGGCTCGTGTAATGACAATGGAAATGGGCAAAGTGCTGGCTGAATCTTTAGGAGAAGTAGGAGTAGTCATTGCTACGGCTCAATATATGGCAGGAGAAGGCCGTCGTCTCTTTGGTGAGACAGTCCCTGCAGGTTTTCCGGGAAGGAACGTAAGAATGGTCCGTGAACCGCTTGGAGTGGCCGCATGTATTACACCTTGGAACTTCCCGGTATCACTAGCTTCCTATAAAATCTTTTCCGCTTTAATTGCCGGAAATACGGTTGTTTGGAAGCCGGCTTCCGAAGTGGCCTTATCGGCAAAGATTTTTGTAGAAATATTGGCTGAAGCCGGATTGCCGGATGGTGTCGTCAACTTGATTACTGGTTCAGGCAGGACAGTTGGGCGGAGGCTCGCCGAGCATCCCGACGTGAAAATCATTTCGTTTACGGGCTCAACAGAGGTTGGCCAGCAGCTTGCCGAAATGAGCTGCAAAACATTAAAACGGATTTCTTTGGAACTGGGCGGGAAAAATGCAGTGATTGTCCTTAAAGATGCGGATCTCGACAAAGCCGCAGACGGGATTGTAAAATCTGCGTTTACGACGACTGGCCAGCGTTGTACAGCGGCTAGCCGGGTTATTGTTGAAAAGCAGGTCAAAGAGGAACTGCTAGCAAAAATTGTGCAATTAACAAAGGCTATGAAAATTGGAAACGGCCTTGAAGAAGGGAACCAAATTGGTCCGCTTGTGAATGAGGCCCAGCTTCACACTGTGGAAAACTATGTGAAAAAAGCAGTAGACCAAGGCGGGAACATCGTCTTAGGCGGAAAGCGTGCGGAGGAATTGGGTGGTTTTTACTATGAACCTACGATTATCGAAAATGTCCGGCCAAACGATGTCATTGCACAGGAGGAAATTTTTGGACCTGTTCTTGCAATCATTGAAGCAGATTCATATGAAGAGGCAATGGAAATCAATAACGGTACCATTTATGGTTTATCTACTGCTATCTATACGGAGAGCCTTCACTATGCGAATCGGGCTGCAAGGGAAGCAGTCAGCGGCCTTGTCTATATCAATAACGGAACATCGAACGCAGAAATGGGCGTCGCTTTTGGCGGCATGAAAATGTCCGGCAACGGCCATCGTGAAGTTTCCCATCATGCATTTGATGTGATGACAGAGTGGAAGTCGATCTATACCAACTATTAATATCCAGCCGAAATTTGACGGAAAAGGAGGAGAGTATGCGAAAAGCTCGTATCGGGATTGCGTTCTTTTACCATGAATCCCATAGTTTTAGCCCGATGAAAACGGAATTGGAACAGTTTCGCAATGAAGGATACTTTATTGGCGATGAGATCTTTGATGCCTATCATGGTACAAAAACCGAAGTCGGCGGATTCCTAGATGTGTTAAACCAGCACGATGATATCGAGATTGTACCTCTGGTTTGTGCGGCAGCAGTCCCTTCCGGTGTTGTTTCAAGAGAAGCGTATGCCATCATTGAAGAGCAAATGCTTCGAACGATCCGGGAGGCTGGCAGGCTGGACGGTTTATTGCTGGCCCTTCATGGGGCAATGGTGGCGGAGCACCTATTTGATCCGGAAGCGCATTTGCTCGGAAAAATCCGCGAGCTTATCGGGCAAGATGTCCCGATCGCGACAACCCTTGATATGCACGCCAATTTAAGTGAAAAAATGATAGAATACACGCCGCTTCATTTTGGCTTCAAAACGTATCCACATGTGGATATGTACGAGCAAGGCATACATGCGGCAGAGGCTTTGCTGAAACAATTGAAAGAAGGAGCAGTCTTTTACGCAGCGTTTGAAAAGTTGCCGATGATCCTGCCCTCGATCAATATGAGGACGGCAGAAGGCCCGATGCAGAAAATGATGGAATGGGCAAAACAAGCCGAAGAAGAGGAAGGAATTTACAACGTGTCCGTATTTGGCGGCTTCCCGTATTCCGATATTCCTATCGCGGGTGCAAGTATTCTCGTTGTGGCTCTGAATCCGGAAAAAGGCAGGGAAACAGCCCGAACAATGGCTTCTCGATATTGGGAAGTAAGAGAAGAGTTTTTAATGGATTTGCCTAATGTTAAGGAAGCGCTGGATTTAGCTTTGTCAATGAAGGCTGACAAGCCGATTGCCCTTGCGGATATCTCAGACAATCCGTTAAGCTGCGGCAGCGGGGACACAACTGAACTGCTGAGAGAAATGATTGAGCTGAACCTCCCTGACACGCTATTTGGCGGATTGTATGATCCAGTCTCGATTGAGAAGTGCCGTCAAGCGGGAGTGGGAAACCAAGTAACCTTGTCCCTTGGCGGAAAAATATCACCAGAATTCGGAGCGCCGGTTGTTGTTGACGCAAAGGTTATGGCTATATCGGATGGGATCTTTCATAATTCCGGACCGTTCAATCAGCATTTAAGGGTGGATTTAAAAGGGGCAGCACATATACGTGTGGGCTTTATGGATATTTTGCTGATCGGCAGGCCGATGTCAGCAAACGATCCGGAAATGTTCCGCCATATCGGATTAGAGCCGGGGGCGAAGCGAATTCTCGGATTAAAAGCAAAAAATCATTTCCGGGCCGCTTTTGACCCTATTATCAGCCAGGTGATTTATGTAGATGCGCCGGGGGTGGCATCCAACCGTTTAACGCATCTTTCATATCGCCATATTCCAAGGCCAATATGGCCGTTAGATGAAATGAAATATGAGCCGAAAACAAGGGGGAAAGCAGCATGGAAACAATGAACAAATCCTATTATGTCGAAGTGGCGTCTTCACTAAATCCTGAACAACTAAGAATGATGATGGAGTTGGAGAAGGATGCATTTCCGGGAATGGGAGCCGTGGATGAACAAACATTGATTCCGCTGGCACGTTATGGAAAGCTTCTTCAATACTGGCAGGATCTTGATGATCGGCCGGTTGCCATTTGCGAAATATTGCGAGACTACCATGATGTCCATAAAGCCTATATTTTCGGGTTTTATGTCCGATCCGACCAACAAGGAAAAGGAATTGGTAAATTATTTCTACAAGATATTTTACCCATTTTAAAACAAGATCAATTTCATAAAGTGTGCTTAACGGTCAACACCGAAAATAAAGCAGCCATCAGGCTTTATGAAAAAATGGGATTCGCGATTAAAGAAACAAGATTCGATGAGTTTGGCGAAGGGGAACACCGCTACTACATGGAATACATCATTTCGTAATTTCGTTACTTCAACAGGTGAGTTTATCAAAAAATGAAAATTAACACATAAGGACATAAAAAATGGTAGTGT
>NZ_BCUZ01000038.1 GCF_001591485.1 Neobacillus fumarioli NBRC 102428
CAATTAACTCGGAACAATTTAAAATATTATCATATCTATTCCTAATGCGTCAACCACTTTTTCAAAAGTTGATTTCATTTGAAGCAGCGACAATAATAAATTTTAAAAGATGAAAGAAATTTTGTCAACACTTTTTTAACATCTCATATATCTTAATGAGCTTTACTTTAGAATCTAAAAAAAGAGATTCTCATCCTTTCATAGATGAAAATCTCTAACATCTTTTTTTAATTTAAGATATCGTTTCAAGATAAATATTATTTATGTTCATCAACTGGGTATACGCAATCCTTAATAGAATTTTCTACGGACAAATTATATTTTTTTATATCTTGCTCAGTCCAGCCAAACCGGGCAGCCATATAAGCAATGACTTGATCCTTCCACTTTTGTACATTTTGAATATTAAACAATAGATCCCCTGTACGCCGATTCAAAAAGTCAATAGGGGTTGCAATCATTTCATATTCCACCGCATAAACAAGCCTTGCAAAAAAATCCAGCGGCAAATGATATTTATATGCCTCATCTTTGTTAGCTGCCAACCGTTCGAAAACAATATTAATATTAGAACCATATGTCCTTGCCAACTTTTCACTTTCTTCTTTAAGGAGCCCCAGTTCTACGCCTTTATGGATATGCTTTGAAATATAGGCAGCAAAATTCTTTGAACCGCCAACGTCTCCACCCGAAATTGGAAGATTTCTTGTTTGACAATCCGGAAAATTCTTTCCTTTCTCGGAATAAAGCCTGGATGCCACTAGATCTGTGACAGTTTCGGCCATTTTTCGATAGCCTGTTAATTTTCCCCCAGCGATGGTGATTAATCCTGAATCCGATTCCCAAATTTCGTCCTTTCGGGAAATTTCTGAGGCGTTTTTTCCTTCTTCAAAAATAAGCGGGCGAACTCCTGCCCAACTCGATTCGATATCTTCTTCACAAATCTTTACGTCAGGAAACATGTAGTTGATTGCTTGAATAATATAACTGCGGTCACTTGACGTCATTTTTGGGCTGACGGGATCCTCATTGTAAAAAGTATCGGTTGTTCCGACATAGGTCTTCCCATCACGTGGTATTGCAAACACCATGCGGCCATCAGGTGTATCAAAATAAACCGCCTGTTTTAACGGAAAACGGAATTGATCGATCACAAGATGAACCCCTTTCGAGAGCTGGAGTGTTTTTCCTCTTTTTGAACGATCCAATTCCCGAATATCGTCAACCCACGGGCCAGCAGCATTAACAATTTTCTGCGCCTTTATTTCATATTCTTCTCCAGTTAATTGGTCCTGAATAAGGACACCGACAACTTTTCTATTTTCATATAGAAGTTTTATTACTTTTGAATAATTTAGGGCAACAGCCCCTTTTTCCACTGCTGCCTTCATCACTTCAATGGTTAACCTTGCGTCATCTGTCCGATATTCTACATAATAGCCGCCACCTTTAAGACCGGTTTTTTTAATCAGTGGTTCTTTTGCTAATGTTTCCTCCTTTGATAACATAATCCGCCGCTCTGATTTCTTGACACCAGCAAGAAAATCATAGATTCTTAAACCGATAGATGTTGTAAATTTACCAAATGTTCCGCCTTTATGAATGGGCAATAACATCCATTCTGGGACGGTAACATGTGGTCCATTTTCATAGACAATCGCCCTTTCCCTGCCTACTTCAGCCACCATTTTAACCTCAAATTGCTTTAAATAACGAAGCCCGCCATGAACTAACTTTGTCGATCTACTGGAGGTACCTGCTGCAAAATCTTGCATCTCAACCAGCGCTGTTTTCATTCCTCGTGTAATAGCATCAAGGGCAATTCCCGCTCCCGTAATTCCGCCTCCTATTATTAGAACATCATACTCTTCCTTATTTAGCTGATTTATAATTTCTTTACGATTTAAATTTGAAAATTTCATGACGATTCCTCCCGAAAATAAAAGCCATCTTATAGTATGCTTTTAGTTTTTATGAGAAATAAAAAAATAGACCACAAAAGACATTATCTAAGTGATAATGTTTGTGGTCTCTCAATTTCTCCTGACAATGTATTAACTTAAATCCATTATATCATAACATGAAGGAAAAAGTTTAGTTTTTGTTCGCAAATATATCCCACAATTCCCGTTTCGATGTCGTTATGGCTTCCGCACCGGCCTCTAATGCGGATTGTGCTTCTTTAGCTGTTCGAATTAACCCACCGGCCAATATCGGTATTTTAACCCGTTCCTTTACTTCGGCAATCATCCAAGGCATTGCACCTGGGAGGACTTCAATATAATCCGGCTGTGTTTTTTCAATTAATTTATAGCTTTTTTCCAAGGCATGGCGATCGATCAAAAATATTCTTTGAATCGCAATAACTCCTTTTTGTTTTGCCTTTTGAATCACTGTTGTTTTTGTAGAGATTAATCCAAACGGCTTGAATTGCTGACAAATATATTCAGTTGCGTATTCATCGCTTTTCATGCCACGAATCAAATCAACATGATAAATCATTTTCTTGCCATACTGTTTTGCCATTAAACTAATATTTTTTAATTGGGCAATATGCATGTCCAAAAAGATGCCAATTTCATAAGGGCTTTGCAGAAATCGTTCAAATTCTTTCATATCAGCTGCAGCAGGCAATATTTTCTGATTCATTTGGTATTCACAACCTTTTCCCTATGAAAAAAATTTTTTAGAGCATGTGCATCGTTTAACCATTAATAAATTTATATTTCAAGATCGCTGCCAACCCTGCACCGTGTCTGAAATCTCCTTCTGCAATCATTTCTTTTAAAGTTTCCATACTAATTTTATGCAATTCAATTTGTTCGCTGTTTTCTAACTTTTGCTTGGATGCCTTTAGGCCCACCGCGGCAAATAAATAGATTTCTTCACTTGTTGAGCCAGGGGATGGATAAAAGCTGCCCAGATCTAGCCAGTGTTCTGCTGTATAGCCGGTTTCTTCTTCTAATTCCCGTTTGGCAGCATCAAGGGGAGTAGAATCATTAGGGTCAATTGCACCTGCGGGAAGCTCCCACTGCCAGTTTTTTAATGCATGGCGGTATTGTTTTATGCATAATACATGCTCATCTTCCGTAAATGCCAGGATGCAAACCCCTTTTGCAAAATCCAAATAGGCGAATGTCTTTTGGTCTCCATTTGGGAGTGTTACTTCATCTGTGATAATTGCGTATCGGTCGGCCATTTGTTTCGTCGATTTATTGATTTTCCAGACCATTTTATTCACCTCACTTGGATTATTTTAACACGAATGGCTATTGTGTTTTAAAAAAATTTGGCTAGCTTTAATCTTGTCCTTCTTTATAATGCAAAGTGTCAGGTACCGAATTTTCAGCATTAATATATCCGGCGCCATATATATTAGGGTCTCTGTCTGTCCATAAATCAGCTCCGCTTTTTAAAAGGACTTTAATCTCCTGCGGGGTCAGAGCTGGATTTTGCTGTTTGATGAGTGCGGAAATTCCGGCACAGATCGGTGTTGCCATTGAGGTTCCAGATAACATAAAATAATCTTTTCCCACACGATTCGATTTTTGTAGCTTGTCCAGATAGGAGCCTGGCGCTCTTAGGGAAATAATATTAACTCCCGGAGCTAAGATATCCGGTTTGGTTTTCCCGTAAATGGTCGGCCCTCTGCTTGAAAAGACTGCTACATCATCATCAGACCTTGTTTCAGCCGTATCCTGATCATCCAGCGCCCCGACTGTAATGACCTGTTCGCTGACTCCAGGAGAGGAAATTGTTCCATAGTCCGGCCCTTCGTTTCCGGCCGCTACACAGACTGTAATCCCCAATCCCCAAGCCTCCTCAACCATTTTCACCATTGGATCGGCATTTTCATTCGTATAATTTTTTGATGGGATCCCAAGTGACAAGCTTATAATGTCGATTTTTTGAGCTGGATTTCTCTCATTGTATTGTATACACCATTCCACCCCTTCCATCATTGTTTCTATAGATCCGGCGCCCATTTTGTTTAATACTTTTACACCAATTAGATTCGCTTCAGGGGCCGCGCCTGCATATTTTCCATTAGAAGCTAGTCCGTTTCCGGCAGCATCTCCGGCGCAGTGTGTTCCGTGGCCGTTATCATCGTAAGCCTTAGTTCGATTTTTGATAAAATCCTTAAAAGCGATAATTCTCCCTGCTAGGTCCGGGTGTGGATAGATTCCTGTGTCTACTATGGCAATCGTAACACCTTTACCTGTTAACACCTTATTATTTCTGACAATTTTTTTCGCATTTGCCGATGGAACAGCAACATCTAAAAGCGCCCGAACTTTTCTATTTAAATAAATTTTTCGGATATGATGGCAACTTGAGAGAATCTCCTCTAAACCTTTCGGGGTGACTTCGGCACTGCAGCAAGAAATCCTTGAAAAGTCCTGTTTTACTTTATTTTTCCTATGTTTCTCCATCACTTCGTTCACTTGTTTACTGCCGGCTTTATGACAGCCTTCCTCAAACTCGATAATAACGGAAAACTTCTTCCTCTTTTTAACAAAATCTTCTAACAAATTATGCAAGAAACAAGGAATCCACTTAAAAGGCTTGTACAAATTCAGGAGATCCTCACGCAGCGATATTTCCAGCTTCGCCGCATGGGCTCGTACCATCTGAACCATCGAATAACCAAACATCCTGTACCTTCCCTCCATAGTTTTTCTACAAACTATGAAACCGAAGCAACAACGGTCAGGGTGATTGTTGGTGTCAGGCACCGCTCGTGGACAAATTCCGCTTTTGTCCATCTCAGGTGGACAATGGATGTTTTATGAACTGCCATTAACTATCAGTTATGGATTTTGAGTCTTAAGAAGTGTCAATTAGAGGGGGACGCTGGATTTGCTTCTTCTAATGTTATGGATGCAGAAGGAAGTCCTGTTCTTCGGACATTCATGTGCCACTTATTCTCTTGATACTGGATTAACGGCTAGTGAACCGGACTGGACTGGAACGACAGTGACGGTGGCACTTTGCTTGAGGGAATCGAATGTTGGGCCGGGTGCAAGCAGATTCTCATAAATAAGAATGAAAGCCGATAGAACCGCTTTGGTATTGCGGGCCAATCGGCTTTTTTATTGTATGTAGAGTGTAGTATCAGAGTGTCCATCCCAGGTGAACAAATGTCCACGAGTGGTGCCTGACACCAGTTTCTCTGCTTTTTTAATAAAAATTAGCGATAGGAAGCCTATTATGGCAATGTATACTCGATAATCCAAATATTTTTGATCGTTCCTGTTTGATAGAGGGCTGCTGGGTAGTCAAAGATGGCATGAATCAGTACAGCATAGATGCAATAGGTAAATTTCTTTTTCACTACAGCTAGTAATATCAATAAGCTTAGAGCGATATGCAGGAAAACTGTAAAAAGCCGTTCAGCACAGCCTAGTAAGTAGAATGATGCCCCATGGTTAAGTACCGATGCTTTCAGGGCAGCCAGCTGATGATTCGGAATTTTACCACTAAATGCGGTCTCAAATGTGCCGATGTTAATCATAATGGCGATGATGATATTTGGTACGACAATCACCAGCATTATTATGATTGCTTCTATGCCGCCCCAGCCGATACCAAATGAAATCCCACTATTATAGTCATAATATTTTTTAAGAAACCATGTAAATAATAAAAATCGGCCAAATTCTTCGAAGATCCCAGCTGCCATCCCCCCATAAACGCCAAATAGCCATGGATGCTGCGTGAAATGCGGAAAGTTAGTCAGTACCACGGCATGCAAGGCTTTTTCCAAAACCTTCGAAAACACAATAAATTCCTATAGCACCAAGAATCAAGGGTATTACGGCGATGCCAGTCTTCTTGCGGTAAAATAAAATCAGACCGATAAATAAAATTAACGAAAATAGAATGGGAACAAACATTGAAACAATTGTTCCTGTGCTGATCATAACTCCTGTCTCCCTTTTAAGTATTTTCATTAATCCATTTAACCTTTGGTTATTCCCATTTCTACGGAAAATCCTCAAAATTTAGGGTGCCTGACACCCTTCAAGCAAGATAAGTTGTGATGTGAAATCCTTTTTGATGAACGGAATGGTTAAGCCAATTTGCATAAGTTCATCTCCGAAAAACTCCTGCTTGCCAGCATTCATTCGGTATCTTTTTCTAGGATTAAGTCCGCGCAGTTTAAGACGGATTATTGGCGAGTTTGGGGAGGCTAATATTTTATAATAGAAAACCGCGGCCTTTTCCTTGTTTTGATCGACAAACATCCAGGCAGTGTCCATTCCTGCAAATGGGCTTACCAATCGATACATATCGCCAAAGCAAACTAATTCCTTTATTTTATGATATTGCCCAATCTGTGCCATGACGATCTTTTTTTCATCGCTGCTCAATTTATTGATATTAAGTTCAAACCCTAAATTTGCCGCCATTGCTACATGACACCGCATCATTATTGGCGTCACTCTTCCTACCTGATGATTTGGCACATCTGATACATGCGCTCCCATTGTAATTGCTGGATAAACAAGACTTGTTCCATATTGAATTTTCAGCCGTTCTACCGCATCCGTATCATCACTCGTCCACGTTTGCGGCATGTAATAAAGCATTCCCGGGTCAAAGCGGCCCCCGCCGCCCGAGCAGCTCTCAAACAGAATGTCCGGAAAACGCCCCGTCAGTACTTCCAAAATCCGATACAAACCGAGCATATAGCGATGTGCCGTTTCTTTCTGCCTTTCGGAAGGCAATGCCGCTGATCCTACCCCTGTCATATTCCGGTTCATATCCCATTTCACATAAGAAATTGGAGCACTTGTAAACACTTCCGTAAATGTTTCGATGATCCATGCGCATACATCTTCCCGACTCAGGTCGAGGACCAATTGGTTTCTTGATTCTGTCCTATTGCGCCCCGGAACGTGCAGGCACCAATCAGGATGTTTTCGATACAAATCGCTGTCAGGAGACACCATTTCCGGCTCCACCCACAGACCAAATTTCATCCCTTTTTTTTGAACATATTCCGCCAATCCCTTCAAGCCATGAGGCAGCTTTTTCTTATTTACCTCCCAGTCGCCAAGAGAGCTTTTCGCATTATCACGGTGCCCAAACCAGCCGTCATCCAAAACAAACAGCTCAATTCCCAGTTCTTTGGCGCTGCCCACAATTTCTTTTAATTTATTTTCGTTAAAATTAAAATAGGTCGCTTCCCAATTATTGATAAGGATTGGGCGGATCTTATCACGATAGACACCGCGGCACACCCGCTTACGCAATAATTGGTGAAATGTTCTTGACATCCCTCCCAAGCCTTCGTTTGAATATACCATCAAGGCTTCCGGTGTTTGGAATGTTTCCCCCGGTTTCAACAACCAGATAAAATCAAAAGGATTAATGCCTATACTGAGCCTTGCCGTTTCAAACGGGTCCACTTCAACCGAAGCGGCAAAATTTCCGCTATAAACAAGGCTGACGCCATATACCTCTCCGATATCTTCATCGGCATTCTTCGAAAGTAAGGCAACGAAAGGATTATGAAGATGACTGCTCGCCCCCCTTGCAGAAGAAATAGATTGAATGCCGTGAATAAGCGGCTGTCTTTCAATATGGCGTTCGCGTGCCCATGTACCTTGAAGATGAAGGAAGTCCCAATTCGCGTGATGGAAATCGATCGACATGCTCATACACTTATGTATTTCTACTTCCTGTCCGCCAAGATGCTCAAAAGAAACGGACCTTGTGATCACATCAATGTCGCGATATATGGTGTAATGAAGATTTAACCCGACACCAATCTTGGAATCTACCATTGTAATGACAAGCGAATCTGCCTCTGATTTCTCCTCTACATAAGCATGCGGCAAACCGTTCAGCGGCCGTTTTCCCTGATAGATTTCATGAGAATTATAGACAAATTCTGTCATCGTTGAACCGTCAGCAGGCCGAAGCTGGTAAGCCGGAGAACGAAAATCACCATTGCCAAAGGCTGGATACTCCTGCGGAAGCGTATCAAGGGAAAATTTCGGATCAGATGGTTCAGTCGTAGGTGAAAATGCTCTGCTCCTAAAAGAAAGGATGGCACCAGGCTGCAGAACCTGCACCCGCTTTCCCCAGTACAAATGGGCCAAGTATTTGCCATGCACAACCTCCATCAAATAGCTGATCCTATTGTTATATAAATGAAAAACATGACTTTTATCATCCCATTCAACCGGCATCCACTCATCACTCCTTTGAAACCCTCACTACTCCTACTATATTCGAAGTCTGGAAAAACAATTCGGAAAACAACTGTCCACGTACGGCGGACAAATGTCCACGGATGGTGTCAAGCACCATTCTACATAAAATTTATAAAATATGGCAATATAATTCTGGAGTGGTTGTTTTTTGGTTATTTACGTGTTATCTTTTTAGAAAACTCGGATTTTCTGAATGAGTAGGTAAAAAGTCATTTATTAAGTTTAGGAAGTGTTTGTAGATGTATCATTTAAGTTCTCTTATTGTCCATTATGGCTATTTTGGGATTATTGTAGCTTTAATCGGTGGAATTATTGGCCTGCCAATTCCCGATGAGGTGTTGCTTACATATGTCGGGTATAATGTTTTCCAAGGTAGAATGGATTACCTGCCTTCGATTGTCTGTGCTATTACGGGTGCATGTGTCGGGATTAGCCTTAGTTTCGTGTTAGGAGTGAAACTAGGGGTGCCATTTTTACAAAAGTTTGGGCCAAAACTTCACATTAGTGAAACAAAGGTGGAACGAACGAAAAAATTATTCGCAAAGTTCGGGCCGTTTTTGTTAGTTATCGGCTTTTTCATTCCTGGTGTCAGGCACATTACTGCTTATCTTGCAGGAATAAACAGCTATTCCTATAAAAAATTCGCCCTGTTTGCCTATACAGGTGCTATTATTTGGTGTACCACTTTTGTTACATTGGGAAGGGTATTAGGAGAAAATTGGATCGATTTTAGATTTTATTTTTCGAAATACAGTGTCTACCTTGTATTGTTATTCCTTCTTGGATGTGCAGTTTTTTATAATTTTTGGAGGAAACGAAAAATGCAAAAAGTTTTTTAATTCGTGGAGATCACAAAATTAGCCAAAAAATATTTTATTCAAACAATTTTTAAAAATTTGTGTCCCCAAATCGGGGACTTTTATTTTTTTAAATAGCCTTCCTACTCCAGAAAAGTCCTAAATAGACCCGAATACCGTTAACCATTGCATGTTTGAACTGCGCACGTTCTGCCCAGTTTTTTCATACACATAGGATAGATATGACCTGGGAGGTTAAAGCATGCAGTGGTTAACCATATTGTTAATAGGGGTTGCAGCAAACGTTGACAATTTAGGGATTAGCGTCTCTTATGGTCTCAAAACAACCCGTATTCCAGTTGCTTCTAATTTATTTATTGCTGTCATTTCCATGATCTGTGCTTATATATCTATCACAGCCGGAGAAATCATTTCCAATTTCATTTCGTTGAAAACAGCTAACTTGATTGGAGGCTTACTGATCATTTTTCTTGGGGGAAAATGTATCTGGGAGTCATTCTTCCAAGCTGCTTCTACTGAGCCGGAGGTTGAAGCTGAAAAGGAACGCGTTCTAGTCAATTCTAATTTTTCAAGGGTCATCAGCCATCCACAACTGGCTGATTTAAATGATGATAAAGTCATTACTTGGAAGGAATCGATTCTCTTGGGGCTTGCTCTTGCCATGAATTGTCTGGCGATAGGCATTGGGGCCGGATTTACCGGAACTTCTCCCTTCCTCACCACCTTATCCATCGGCGCATTTTCATTCATCTCTATTGCTATCGGAGAAAGGATTGGCAGCAAGATCAACAACAACAACATCGCCAAATACTCCAACATCCTCTCCGGAATCCTGCTCATCATGATAGGGGCGTTTGAAATTCTATTCTAATACCCAAAAGAAGCGGCGGCACTAGTGGAAGTGCCGCCTCTAAACAATGTAAAGCTACTATGTCCACCCCACGTGGACAAAACAGCAATTTGTCCACGTGCGGTGCCTGACACCACATTGACACCGCATTGACACCACATTGACACCACCTTATTTCTTCTTGGCGTGTTTGCGCATGTCGAAGGCGACGGCGATGACGATGATGGCGCCTTTGACGATGTATTGGATGTATGGGCTGACGCCAAGGAAGGCGAGGCCGTAGTTAATGATTTGGAAGATGAGTACGCCGGTGATGACGCCAGGGACAGTTCCGATTCCGCCGGATAGGGATACTCCGCCGACTACGCAGGCTGCGATGGCGTCTAGCTCGTACATGTTTCCGGTATTGTTTGTTGCGCTGCCGACACGGCCTGCTTCAAGTGTGCCGGAGAAGCCATAGAGTACTCCAGCAAGTGTATAAATCAGGATCAGATATTTGGTTACATTTACACCGGAAACTTTAGCCGCTTCGGGATTGCCTCCGATGGCATACATGTTCTTTCCAAATTGTGTTTTATTCCATAAAATCCAGATAAAAATAGTAAAAATAATGGCATAAAAAATTAGATAAGGAATTTCATAGTTTCCAATTGGAATGCCTCGCTGTGCAAAGGTTGTAAATGCCTGGTTTAAGCCGCCGATTGGCTGAGCACCGTATGGCGGGCGGTCGAAATACATCGAGTTTAAACCGTATACGGTAATCATCATCCCTAATGTTGCAATAAACGGAGGTACATTTAGTTTCGCGACAATAATACCGTTCAACGCACCAATTATTCCTGTAATGACCATTGCCAGTAAAATAGGAACGAACAATGGCAGCTGGGGAAGGTGGGGATACATTCTATACGCATAATCGGATGCTTGTAAAAGCGACGCCGAGATAACTGCGGCAAGACCAACCATCCGGCCCGCAGAGAGGTCTGTACCCGCCGTAATCAAAATGCCCGCCATCCCGAGGGCAATGATAATTCGTGATGAAGATTGACTTAAAATATTAATTAAGTTTGTAACCGATAAAAAGTCAGGGGACGCTACTATGATTCCAATAACGAGAAGGACTAGAAACACGTAAATGACATTGTCAAACAGCCATTTTGTCACATTTGATTTTTTTGATGCCTGATGATTCATGTACATCCCTCCTAATACTGTGCTGCCAATCGCATAATTTCTTCCTGCGAAGTTGTTTTTGTATTGACAATTCCTGCTACTCTTCCATTACTCATAACTAAGATTCTGTCAGTTACCCCCAATAACTCAGGCATCTCGGAGGAAATCATAATAATTCCCTTTCCTTCTGCCGCCAGTTTATTAATTAACTGATAGATTTCAAACTTCGCCCCGACATCAATGCCCCTTGTTGGTTCATCCAGCAATAACACTTCCGGTTTTGTTAACAGCCAGCGCCCGATAATGACTTTCTGCTGATTTCCGCCGGAAAGGCTGCCAATCGACGTTTTCTGTGAAGGGGTTTTCACCTTCATCGAATCGATCACCCATTTGGTATCCTCGGCGATTTTGCTATCGGACAAAAATACGCCATTTGTTTTATATTGTTTTAAGTTAGAAATAATCGAGTTGAAGCTGATGCTAAGTTCTGGAAAAATCCCTGTCGACCTCCGTTCCTCTGTTACAAGTGCAAAGCCGTTTTTAATCGCTTCCTTTGGAGACCGATTCTGAATTAATTTGCCGTCTAGCTCAATTGTCCCGGAATTTACTCCACGAATACCAAAAATAGCTTCAACCAATTCTGTCCGTTTTGAGCCAACAAGTCCGGCAATTCCTAAGATTTCACCTTTCCTCAGTTCAAAATTCACATCGGTAAAAGAGCCTTGTGTTTCTGCCGTCAAGTTGGACACTTTCAGGATGACCTCTCCTTGCTCATTCCTTTTTTCCGGAAAACGCTGTGACAGGTCACGGCCAACCATCAGCTTGATTATTTCAACCGTAGTCAATTCCTTCGCATCTTTTGTGGCAATATGCTGTCCATCCCGCATGATCGTCACTTCATCGGATATTTTTAAAATTTCTTCCATTTTGTGCGAAATGTAAATAATGGCGACATTTTCACTTTGTAGCTTACGGATAATTTTAAACAAATGATTGACTTCTTTCTCCGTCAGTGACGATGTCGGTTCATCCATTACAATCAGCTTTGAATTGTAGGAAACCGCCTTAGCAATCTCAACCATTTGCATCTCGGAAACAGATAAGGAACCGACCTTGCTACGCGGATCAATGTTTATATCAAGATCTTTAAAAATTTCCAACGTATCCTCATACATTTTCTTATGGTCAATAAATATGCCTTTTCTAGGGTAGCGGCCGAGCCATATATTATCCATGACACTTTGCTGGCGGACCTGGTTTAGTTCCTGATGCACCATGGAAACACCATTCTCAAGTGCATGTTTGGAATTGGCAAACACTACTTCTTTTCCATTAAGGAGAATCTTCCCTCTATCTTTGATATAAATGCCAAATAAGCATTTCATCAGCGTTGACTTTCCTGCACCATTTTCACCCATCAATGCATGGACCGAACCAGGTCTTACTCTAAGGGAAACATCATTAAGGGCCACTACCCCAGGGAACATTTTGGTTATATGAAGCATTTCAAGTAAATACGGTGATGTAGCTTCTGACATGCGTGAACCTCCTCACTTTACCATTCGTGATCAGCACAACCCCGAACGAAGGAAAAGCATCAAGGCTTTTCCTTCGTTCGGAGAGCGCCGCTAGGCACAGCCTTCGGCACTGCGTTCCAGTATCCTATTTATAAGCGTCCTCGCCGACTTGAATATTGTCTTTCGTTACCATTACATATGGAACACGTACTGCTTTTGTATTATCCAATTTCCACTGTGTTCCACTTAATACATCTTTACCATTTGCAGCATTGGCAGCAAGGTCAATCGTTGCTTTTCCTTGGTTTTTCGCATCGTTGAGGATTGAACCTACCATTTTTCCTTCCTTGATCTTGTCAAGTGCTTCAGGAATGGCGTCAACCCCGACAACTGGCATATACTTGTTGCCTGTGAAGTACCCCGCTTTTTCAAGCGAAGCAATAGCGCCTAGCGCCATCGCATCGTTATTTGCAATGACAAATTCAATTTTATCGCCGTATTTTGAGATCCAAGCATCCATTTTCTCTGTCGCTTTTGTTGCATCCCACATAGCCGTATCCATTGCTAACTCTTCTGTTTGAATACCTTTTTTATGTAGTTCATCAATCACATATTTAGTACGTGCTTCAGCATCTGGGTGCCCTGGTTCCCCTTTCAGCAATACATATTGAATTTTGCCGTCATGATTTTTATCCCATTTATCCTTATTTGCTTCCCAGGCTTTTGCGATTAAATCACCTTGCAAAATGCCGGATTCTGCGGAAGTCGTTCCAACATAATAAGCTTTATCATAGCTCTTCATTACACTTGCATCTGGTTCTTTGTTAAAGAAAATAACTGGAAGGTTTTTGGCCCTTGCCTTGTCAATAATGGTTGGTGCAGCTTTTGGATCTACAAGATTGATGGCCAATGATTTTGCCCCTTTTGCGATCAGTGTATCCACTTGTTCCATTTGTTTTGCCTGATCATTCTGAGAGTCGTTCAACATAAGATTGACTTTGCTTTTTGCTTCATCCTGCATTGCACGGCGTACATAAGACATAAAGTTGTCATCAAACTTATAGATCGTTGCACCTACTGCGGGAAGATTGCCGTTTCCATCCTTACTTTTTTCGGAGTCCGCAGTCCCGCTTGATGAGCTGCTGCACCCGGCCGCTAATAGAATACTCGTCGCGATCGTTGCGAAAAGAAGTAAACCTTTTTTCTTTTTGACCATGCTATCATTCTCCTTTATCAATATTGATGTAAGCCTTTACAATTAAAGTACCATGTGAACCTCTTGCAAAATAGGTCCAAAGACTAGCATAAATTTGTTAATCTCTAGATTATTTTGCAATCTCGACAAAAAAAGACCATCCCCAAGCCGACGAAAGCCTAGCATAAAAGGAATAGCCTTTAGAAAAAATCTATTTAACTGATAATCTTCTTGCGAAACTCGGTCGGGGATAAGCCTGTATGCTTTTTAAACACTCTGCTGAAATAATTCGGATCCTTGTAACCGACTGAAAAGCAAATTTCTTTTAAGCTTCTTCGCTGATCCTCCATCTCAAGCTTTGCCTGTTTAATTCTGATTTCTGTTAAATAATCAATAAACGTTACGCCAAACCGATCCTTAAATAACTTGCTGAAATAAAATGGACTCAGCTCGACATACTCAGCAACCTCCTCCAATGTGAGCGAATCAGCATAATGGGTTTCGATATATTCCTTTGCTTTATAGAGCATTCCCTTGGCGTGGTTGTTCCGCCAACTCTGAACCTGGATGACAACCTCCAATAAATGGGCTTTTCCCTTTTCCAATATCTCATAGGTCCCTATTGATTCATCCATAACGGGTACCTGTTGATCCTGAATACCTAAATCGTGAAGCATTCTGGAAATCAGAACAAACAATTCATCAAATGACTTTTTCATGAGCGGCTTTTCACTTAGCATTTGAATATATGATTCATATTTTAAAAGAACTTGATTCAGATCGCCTTGACGAACAGCTTCGAGCAGCTGTTTCTCGACCTCTAGCATGCCTGATAATGGTGGAGATTTGGCGGAACCTCGTTTATCACAAATCAAAAATTTCCGATCCGGCATTGCAAGAAGCTGCTTTAGCGCCATAATTGCATCGTGATAGGATTGGTGAAGTTCATTGGCATAATGATATGGAAGGCCGACACTAATTTTTAATTCTCCTTTATCAAGTTCCTTTTGAAAAAGGGTGTACAAGCTGTCAATAATGGCCCTTGCTTCGGTTTTAAACCGGTATTTTCCTTTGCATAGAAATAAAACGGGAACTTGTGTATCTGTCATCGAGCCGATCAATACTTCTTGCTTCTTCCCTGTAGTTTTCAGCGCATTCTTTAGCCAGCTGTAAAAATGCTGCTTTTCGGCTGGCGAAAAGCCTTCCTCGGTTTTCGGCTCAAAATAACATAACATCATAAATCCGCTCGTAATTTCCACTCCAAAGAGCTCGCTCCACTCATCAAATGTTAAAGCATGAGCTCGGTTCATGATTAACGAGGATACCCACTCTTTCTGGGCAATCGAAACAGCCCGGTTCAGGCTTTCCTTCAAGCTGTTCTTCTCCTCCCGCTGCTTTCTTTCACGAATGATTTCCGCCGAAACCCTTCCTAAACTCTCAAGAATATCCTGTTTTCTGCTTGGCTTTAAAATGTACTCCTTAACCCCCTGCTGCATAACTTCCTTCGCGTACTCAAACGTATTAAAAGCCGAAACCATGATAAAGCGGGTATCGGGTGCAAACTGTTTGATTTCTTTAACAGCTTGAACCCCGTCTATGCCAGGCATTTTAATGTCCATAAAGATAATATCCGGCTTATATTCCCGGGCCATTTCAACGGCGGCCCTGCCATTTTTAGCACCCTCACCAATCACCATCACTTGTTCAGAAGCGTTTCGGATTATTTTTATCAATGCTTTTCTTTCCAGAATTTCATCGTCAACAACCAGTACTTTCAACAAAGCAGTCGCCCCCTTGGTTACCGTTAGGAATCTTTAGCCTAAAAGTAGTTCCGTTCCCTGCTTGTGATTCAATCTCCACAATAGCCTGTTGTTGATAGAAAAGCTGCAGTCTGCGTATGACATTTTTCACCCCTATGCTTGTTGAGTGGCCGTGGCTTTTTGTATTATTTAGTTCAAATCCATTTTCTTCTCTATATTTCAGCAGCCTTTGCTTCACCGTTTCCCCCATTCCTTTACCGTTATCAATGACTTCGATCACAATCCATTCCAGAAAACGGTCTATATGAAGACAGATTTCTCCGTCTTCTTCATATGATTCCACTCCATGGATGAAGGCATTTTCAACGAGCGGCTGGAGAATTAGTCTGGGAACCTCTATATCCAAACAATCCTGTTGAATGTCTGTTTTAAACTTTATTCGGTCTCCAAACCTTGTTTGCTGGATGAAAAAATACTCTTTCACAATCCGCACTTCATCTCTTAAAGTCGATGCCTGATTTAGATCCCCAAGATTATACCTGAGAATAGCCGCAACGGCTTCAATCAATCTTGAAGTTTGTTCCGCTTCTTCGAAATAGGCCAGCTTTGATACCGTATTTAATGTATTAAATAGGAAATGCGGATTAATTTGATGTTGCAGCCGTCTCAATTCCGTTTCCTTTAACAACTTGTCCAATTCAGACTTTTGTTTGATCTCCAAAACCAATTGCCTAAGATTTGTGCGCATCTGGTTAAACGTTTCGGTTAAAAGCTTTAATTCGTCTTTCGTTGTGATTTTAATATCTTCTCCGTCCAGATTCCCACTGGAAATCTCCTTTGCTGCTTTCGATAACATACTGATCGGCTTTGTAATCCCGCCGGAAATCCATAATGCCAACAAAGTGCTTAGAAAAAAAGCAGCAGTAAACAAGGAGTATGACATCAGCCGGTAATATTGTTTTTGTTTCTCCATTTGATGATAAAATTTTTCATAGTCTGTTAATTTACTATTTAAAATAGCCAAGGTACTTTCATGGAGAAATGAGGAAGTATTCAATACATCATTAAAATGATCGGAGTAGTCGTTAATATTATTCCTTTGAAATGCCCCGACCGTTGCATCACTTTCATCTAAAAAACTATCAATCATATTTTTAAAATTAATCAGCGTGACATCATGGGATTTCATGACCTCATAAAGCTTTTTTTGGTCAGCAATCAGCTTTCTTTTTTCTTTTCGGTAATCCTCATGGTAGCGTTCTTCTTTTTCAAGAATATAGGCATGGAGTTTATCCGTAATGGTATTCGTCCTCTGAGAGATATCATTAAGCAAAAGGAAGCTTTGAAAGTTTTCATCATATTCACTTACAACCGTCTCACTGCTTTTATAAAAGAAAAGGCCGACAGAAGTTAATAACACCACAAGGACAATAAAGTAAAAAAGTAATTTTAATCTGATGCGAAATAACATTATTTACCCCCTCCCGCTTTATCTCCCCGGGTTAAGGGCAAATCCTTGGCCCGTAATATCCTGGTATCGGTATGGACGATAGAAGGTACCTTCTTCCCGTTAATCAGATCAATCATGAGTTTCACAGCGCCATAGCCCATTTCATAAGGCTCTTGTACAACAGTGGCTTGAATGGTTCCTTTACGAATGTACTCCAAGGTTTCCGGCAGAGTATCAAAACTGATAATATAAATCTGGCCGGGCTTTTTATATTGTTCCACCACTTGGGCAATTCCAACACCGTCTAATGCGCTTGTCCCGAAAAATGCATTGACATTCGGATGGTTTTGCAAAATTTGATAAGCTTTTTCAGCAGCGCGGACTCTGCTGATCTCCGATTCTTGTATATCAATAATATGAATTCCCTTTTCAGATTTTACAGCATCCTTAAAGCCCTTTACCCGCTCCTGTTGATGGTTCTTATAGAAACTGCCTGTAATAATTGCCACATTCGCATGTCCCTTTGTATCAGCAATCAACGCTTTGCCAGCCAAATATCCTGAATAATAATTATCTGTTCCTATATAGGAAAAACGCTTACTGTTTTCGGTATCCGTATCGACTGTGACAACCGGTATTCCCTGTTCTATAACACGATTAATTAACGGGGTGAATTGATCATCCAACCCCTGTGTCATAATGCCATCCACCTTTGAAACCGCTGCCATTTCAATCGTTTTCAAATGGACATCAATATTTGCCTGCTTTGGGCCTACATATTCAAGCAAAACCCCATATTTCTTCGCCGCCGCCTGTGCTCCCTTTTCTACCAATCTCCAATACTCATTATCCATCTCCTCGGGAACTAGCACGAAATGATATTTATACTTTATCCCGCCATCTTTCACTTCAGCTGGCTTATGAGCAAGAACCATATACCCATAAAAAACAGTAAACGAGCAACTCACAATAAAGGACAATACACCTGCCATATACACCAACTTCGCCAACCTGCTCATACCTATCTCCACCCTAGGCCTTTCTTTACAGAAGATATTATACAGAATATTCAAACATGCAACAATGTATTTAGGTGTCAGGCACCAAAGAAAGACAAAATGCCGATTTGTCCACCTGAGGTGGACAAATCAACATTTTATTCTGAATCGTTTTCCAATTGGAAGCTGCTGTCTCTAATCAATAGTTTTGTTGCGATATAAATGGTTTTGGCGGTTTTTCGGCCTTCGATCCGCTCAAGTAATGTATCAACAGCTGTTTTTCCCATCAATTCAGTATAAATCTTTACTGTGCTTAAGGCAGGAAAGACGTATTTCGCAATGCTGATATCATTTACCCCTACAATATTGACCCGATCCGGCACGGCAATTCCTTCCTCCAGAAGTGCTCTAAGTGCGCCGACCGCAATCGAATCGTTGCCGGCAAAAAAGGCAGTCGGCAAATCATCGCCATGCTCACGAATCGCCTGCTTCATCAACGCATAACCCGCATCAACGGAAAAAGTGCCATTATAAATAAACTTTTCATTTAATGTTCCTTTATCCGCCATATATCGCTTGAATGCCAGCTCCCTAGGGTCTTCAATTTCAGAGGATTGATCCTTAAACGCTTCCCTTCCCCCGATATAGCCAATTTGCTTATGGCCAATCTTCCAAAAATAATTTAGAACGTTTTCCACAACCTTTTCAAAGTCAATCACGATCGAATCAAACTGTTCATCATCGGGTGAACAGTCAACAAAGACGATGTTGCCCGTCAGATTCTTTAGTTCATCAACCTGCCTTGCACTGAATTTCCCGATCGCAATTAATCCTTGAATGTCCTTATTTTTCAAGTCCTCATAGTGATCCTGGAAAAATCGGATTACTTGAATTCCGTGATCCTGACAGCGATTTTCCACGCCCAAACGGATCGACATGTAGTACAGGTCTTCAAGCTCTTCCTTTTCCGTATACCATTGCAGAAGGGCAATTTTCCCCTGCTCCTGCTTTCTTACAGGCTTCTTCTTATACTCCAGCTCCTCTGCAGCTTCAAAAATTCTCTTCTTTGTCTCATCGCTGACGGAAAGAGTTGCATCATAATTCAATACCCTGGATACCGTGGCGATCGAAACCCCGGCTTTTTGGGCAATATCCTTAATGGTAGCCATAACAATATCTCCTTATTTAGCAAAAAAACGATAGGTCGTTACGTGATTATATAATTCTCCCGGCTTCAACACAACCGAAGGAAATTCCGGATGGTGAATCGCATCAGGATACCCTTGTGTTTCTAGACAAACACCTAGATATTTCCTAACGGGAACACCCGAAACTGAAAACGAACCTTCCAATTGGTTGCCGGAATAAAACACCACACAAGGCTGATTGGTCTTCATTTCCATCACCCGTCCGCTCTCTTCCTCGCTTAACACTATTTTATTTTCACCCTGTTTGGAAAAAATAAGCGGGTGGTCATAGCCGTTACCGGCAAGAATGTTTTGTGGATGGGACGAATGCATGCCATCTGCAATAGGTCGGCCTGCCCGAAAATCAAAGGGGGTTTCAGCTACATTAAGCACTTTTCCGGTTGGAATCAAGTCAGACCTCAGCTCTAAAAAGCCGCACGCATCAAGCCTAAGCATATGCGCAGAACAATCCCGCTTAAGATTGCCGCTTAAATTAAAATAAGAATGGTTTGTTAAGTTCACCAGAGTCGTCTGATCGGTTCGCGCTTGAAAATGAATGCTCAGTTCATTATTATTGTCTAATCGATAGGTTACCGTTGTTTCCAAGTTGCCGGGATACCCCTCTTCTCCATCGCGGCTGAGATAAAAAAACTTCACGCCTACAGCCGTTTCTTCTTTCACTATTTCAGCATTCCATACGACGGAGTCAAATCCTTGTCTGCCCCCGTGAAGATGATTTGTCCCTTCATTGGCCGCAAGCTGATATTCTGTTCCATCCAGTTTAAACCGGGCCCCGCTAATCCTGCCCGCTACCCGGCCGATCACAGCTCCGAAATACGGCGACCATTCCACATAATCCTCCAGCCGTTCAAAGCCAAGGACTACATTTTCAACATTTCCACCTTTGTCAGGAACAAGAATTTTCGTGATCACACATCCGTAATTCAAACAAGACACCGCCATGCCCTTGTCATTGATCAGTATATACTCACTTACCTTTCTGCCATCATACTGTCCAAATGATTGCTCTTTTACTTCCATGATGATCACTCCATTTATAAGGATTGAATAAACCGTTTAAATCCGGCGATTCCTGCTTCATCCCGCTTAAATACACCGGCATCTGTCAGCACTTGTAAAAATTTCTTCCCAGTTTCTTCACGAACAATCCTTTCGATATTCGCTGAATCGGCTTCTGCCTGATAACGTGTTTTCAACTGTTTCGCCCATTCCGCATGATAATCAGCGACATCTGCGGGTTGTCCAAGAATAAATTTTTCGACTTCCTTCAGTTCATCCTTTAAACGCGCTGGCAGAACAGCAAGTCCCATGACCTCGATCAAGCCGATATTTTCCTTTTTGATATGATGGACATCGGCATGCGGATGGAAAATTCCGAGCGGATGCTCCTCACTCGTTCGATTATTTCGCAAAACGAGATCTAACTCAAATTCTTTATTTTTTCGGGCAATCGGCGTAATGGTATTATGCGGCGTCCCATTCGTTTCAGCTAGTATTTCAAGCGATGGGTCGCTGTAATTCTTCCATTTTCCTAAAATATAATCTGCCGTCTCAACAAGCTGGGCACATTCTTGTGAGCGCAGACGGATTACAGACATAGGCCATTTCACAATAGAGCATTGCACTTCCGGAAATTTTGCGATAGTGAATGACCAGTCAGAATCCGCTTTCGCCATGGCAAATGAATAATTCCCGCCTTGATAATGATCATGTGATAAAATCGAGCCTCCGACAATCGGAAGATCTGCATTCGAGCCAAGAAAATAATGGGGAAATTGCTCTACAAACGCTAGCAGCCGCTCGAAGGTCCTTCTGCTGATTCTCATATCGATATGTTTCTCTGAAAGCACAATACAATGTTCGTTATAGTACACATATGGTGAATACTGTAAATACCACTTCTCTCCCCGTAGGTTGACACGGATCATCCGATGGTTGGATCGTGCCGGATGGCCGATTCTTCCAGGATAGCCTTCATTTTCAATGCAAAGCAGACACTTCGGATAGGCTGTCTTTGGTGCTGACCGTTCTCGCGCAATACTTTTCGGATCCTTTTCCGGTTTTGATAAGTTAATCGTAATGTCGAGATCTCCATATTCAGTCTGAACCTTATACTCAATATTTTTGCGAATCTGCTTCATTTGAATATAATTGCTATTTTTACTTAAATGATAGAAATACTCTGTTGCTGCTCTTGGACTTTCCTGGTATTTTCGGTAAAATTGCTGATTGACGGCTGATGGGCGGTCAAGAAAACAGTTCATGATTTTACTAGAGAAAATCTCCTTTTCATCATATAAATCTTCAATGATGCCACGTGTACATGCATAAGCAGTGATTTCCTCAAGCAAATCAGGAATGGTGAAAACCATATCTTTGGTCTGGGCTGATTCCGAAAACTCTGTCAGCTGTAATAACGAAAGGACTTGGTTTCGAACATAGATCTCATCTTCTTTCTCGATTAATTGAACCGCCAGTGCCTGTTCAATTAATTGCTGAACTGTTTGCTGAATCATGTTCTCCTCCCCTACCATCATTTCACTGCCTCCAGCATAATTTCTTTTGCTCCATCTCCAATACTAGCAATATAGAAATCTGCATTATAACCGATTTTTTCTTTATATATCGCTCCTACATTGGCAATAAAGTGATCCACCTCATCATTTTCTACAATCGCAATCGCACAGCCGCCAAACCCTGCTCCGATCATTCGCGCTCCGAGAACGCCCGGCTGTTTCCAAGCCGCTTCTACTAAACTGTCAAGTTCAACACCCGTCACTTCGAAGTCGTCCCTTAAGGAAATATGAGATTGGTTAATTAGACGGCCAAACTCCGTTAAATTACCTTTCTTAAGCTCTTTTAACGCTTTCAATGTTCTAACATTTTCATAAACAGCATGTTTTGCCCGCTTCCGGACCGTTTCATTTGTAATGAAGTGTTGGTATTCATCAAACTCTGCTTCTGACAGCTGTCCAAGGGATTCAATGGCAAGTTTCGTCTTAAGCTGCTCAAGTGCTTGTTCACATTCACTGCGGCGCTCATTGTATTTTGAATCGGCCAGCTCCCGGCGTTTGTTTGTATTCATAATGATAATTTTATGATGTTCAAGCTTGACTGGCGCATATTCGTAACGCAATGTCTGACAGTCCAGCAAAATTCCGGCATCTTTCTTGCCCATTCCGACAGCAAACTGATCCATTATGCCGCTGTTGACGCCGATAAATTCATTTTCAACCCGCTTTCCAAGCTTAATTAATTCAAGACGCGGGATCGCCAATTCATATAGACCATTTATCATTACACCTGTTAATAGTTCAATCGATGCCGAGGAGGATAAACCCGCACCATTTGGGATATTTCCTTGAATGGCACATTCAAACCCTGTTGGAATCTCATAACCAGCTTCCAGAATGTAGCGGATCATCCCTTTTGGATAATTGGCCCAGTTATGAGTATGATCATACACGAGTTCACTTAAGTTAAATTCAATTAACCCTTTATCTGGGAAGTTCGCAGAATATAAACGAATCAGCTGATCCTCACGTTTCCTTGCCACCGCGTATGTTCCATAGGTAATCGCACACGGAAACACATGACCACCATTAAAATCCGTATACTCTCCGATTAAATTAATCCTGCCTGGAGCAAAAAACGCTCGCTTTGGCAGCACATGAAACATGTCCAGAAAAATTTTATTCAGAGTTGTCATCTTCATACTAAAATCCTCCATTGTTCTGTATATATATCTATTTTACTCCCCTTAGTAAAAATCGGGCAATGATTTTACTAAAAAATTTACTAATAATTGATTACCTATGCTTTTTATGACCAAAATATGTTATGATGAATAATAGAAATCGTAAGAAAAGTGATTAATGAACTCACATGGAAAAACGCTATAAGAACTTAAGGAAAATGCACAAAGGCGTGATGTAATTTGAATTACGACACCAAAACCGGAAGTTTCGAGAAAATGAAATCGCTTAATCAATCAACTGTTTTAAATATGATTCGGTTAAGAGAGCCCATTTCAAGGGCAGAAATAGCCAAACTAACAAAGTTAACTCCTCCGACTGTCAGTTCATTTGTTAGTGAACTGATTGAAAAAAATCTGATCACAGAAGAACAAGCAGCCAGCTCAAAGATGGGCGGAAGAAAACCAATTATGCTTCGAATCAACTATGCTGCCCATTATATTATTGGGGTATATGCTGCATCGGAAATTGTCCGGGCTATTTTAACCACTATGGATGGAAAGATCATCTCCGATGCTAAAAAAGATATTTCTGCACTCCCCACTAAAGATGAATTTTTAACAATGGTCATTGAGATGATCAATCAAGTGTTAAATCAGGTACATATAGATAAAGATCGAATTCTCGGCATTGGCGTGGCAATGCATGGTCTGGTAGATCCTGATAAAGGGATAGCGATTTTTTCTCCTCACTTGCATTTGAAAAATATCCCGATAAAAGAATGCCTGGAAAATGAATTTCATATCCCTGTTCATGTTGAGAATGATGTCCGGCATTAGCCATTGCCGAAAGTTGGTTCGGCCAAGGCCAAGGGGTACCAGATTTTATTTGTCTAAGTATTGGGAGAGGTATTGGTTCGGGCATTTTTATTAATAATGAGGTTTATAAAAGCACTTTTAATACCGCCGGAGAGATCGGCCACACGATTTTAGATGTTAACGGACCAAAATGCCAATGCGGAAATAATGGCTGTTTAGAAGCTTATGCTTCGGAACCGGCCATCCTTAACAAAGTAAAAGATGAAATAAAAAATAAACCTGAATCTCTTCTTAATAAATGGCTGCAGGAAGGAAAAAATGAACTTAACCTAGAATTAGTATTCAAGGCCCGGCAAGGAGACAAAGTCGCTGGATTAGTATTAATAGAAGCCGGACTTTCCCTTGGGTTAGCTGCTGCCAATATGATCAATATTCTTAAACCTTCAAAAC
>NZ_BCUZ01000039.1 GCF_001591485.1 Neobacillus fumarioli NBRC 102428
GACTGTAACATAGGAGGTTGTCAAATGGAACATAGTGTTTCTGGTCATGATCATGGCCATATTGACCAAGACGAACTCAAAATATTAGGTTTTTGGATCTTTCTTGTGACAGACTGTCTATTATTCGGTACTTTTTTCTCAACATATGCCGTCTTACATACACATACAAATGGCGGCTTTACTCCTAAAGATTTTGATATTCCTGGTTTTGTGATTGAAACATTTGTTCTATTAATCAGTTCGTTTACGAGCGGAATAGCTGTCCTTCAGATGCATAAAGGGAGTAAAAAAGGGCTGATTGGCTGGCTGGTCGTCACGGGACTTTTAGGCATTGTCTTCGTCGCTCTTGAAATTAACGAGTTCACGAATATGGCAATGGAAGGGGCAACTATTTCCAGAAGTGCCTTCCTGACTTCCTTTTTCTCACTTGTAGGATTGCACGGCTGCCATGTTTCGTTTGGGATCTTCTGGATGATCGCTTTGATTGTACAGCTTTCGAAGAGAGGGATTACTGCTGTTACCAAACGTAAAATATCCATTCTTAGTTTGTACTGGCACTTTTTAGATGCAGTGTGGATCTTCATCTTTACAGTTGTCTATTTAATGGGGGTGATGTAATTGGCAAATCATGAGTATGTGGAACATGGTTCTATGAAAGCGTATGTCACCGGTTTCATTCTGTCGATTATTTTGACCATCATCCCGCTGGTTTTGGTACTCAATCATATGATGGCAAAAACAATGCTTATGGTCACCATTTTGCTTGCTGCTGTCCTGCAATTTGTCATTCAGCTATTCTTCTTCATGCATATTCGTGAGGGAGAGCAGCCTAGATATAATGCAGCTGCATTAATTTTAGGAATCGTCTTCGTTGTAACGATTGTTGTGGGGGCAATTTGGATTATGTCATTTAATGAAGTGGTGCAATAAACATTAGACCCGAGGTGAAAACATGAATTACGGACTTTATATGGTGTTGGCTTTGTTTGCGATCACTTTGTCTATAGCCTTTTTAGTGTTTAATAAAGCGATGAAAGAATAAATACAAAGAGGGTAAAAAAATGCGTATAAAAATATTGAACATCTTGATAGGAGCTCTCCTGGCACTCAGCCTTAGTGGTTGCGGAGATACACAAAACCAAATGACCGTTCAAAATAGCGGTTTCACTAAATCTTCTCTAACAAGACCATTCTCAGATATGCTGTACGGATTTGCAAAAATTGAAAAATACGTGGCACGAGGGGATTATAAATCAGCAAAAACAATTTCTAAGAACCTCTATGATGAATTTCACGACACCATTCTGCCATCATTGGCAGCAAAAAAGGGTCATCAATACGCTGAAGACATTCACGCTAAATATGACGAACTGGAAGAAGCGATTAGAAACAAGGATAAAGAGAAAATTACCGAACTTGTCAATGTAAATCGGAATAATCTTAAAACAATAGCCCCTATGTTGGGTGTTTCATTGATTTCATTATAGTTTAGAGCTTGGGCCTCCAAGCTCTATTTTATTGATTGTATTGCTTCTTTTAACATACCGAATCATAGCTGATTTTGGCCTTCTAAAAAGAATTACTTTTTATTATGTTTATAATCCCAGTAGCGAAGGGTATCTTCTTCTCCAGTGGGTACTTCCTTTGTTATTTTCCCATTTTTATCCCGATAAACTTCGTATTCCTGGTAAGTCTCGACAATATAGCCATCTTCTTTTTTTCTTTTTTCTAATTTTTCAATGGTTTCCGGCGTGTCCTCAGACGGTCTGGCAGTTACTGGCTGGGTGATCACCGGCTCGTCCGTGGAGTAGGCATAGTTTTTATTAATAAATGAGTAAGGTGATTCTAGATAGGCCATAAAAGCAACAACGAGTAGCAACAAAAAAGCATTTATGAAGGTTTTACGTTTCATTGTACCGCTCCTTAAAGTGATCCATCTTTTGTAACCCATTGTATGCATGTCCTGATCATCTATGACTGAGATTTCAATACAGTGTTATCATGATGCACGGTAAAAATTCTTCACGAGCAAAATATATGAAAAAATGATAAAGGAGACACCGTTATTTTGAACAAAAAATACTTAGATTTATTGGCCCATAAATATGATACGGAAGAAAAAGTGGTAACCGAGATTATTAATCTTGAAGCCATCCTTAATCTGCCAAAGGGGACAGAGCATTTTGTCAGTGATTTACATGGGGAGTATCAAGCTTTTCAACATGTCTTAAGAAATGGTTCGGGCAGAGTAAAAGAGAAAATAAAGGAACTTTTTCAAGATAAAATATCTGAATCGGAACTAAATGACTTTGCGACCTTAGTCTATTATCCAGAGGAAAAATTAAAGTTAATGAGAGAGCGGTTTTCTAATAAACGAGAATTGTACCAATGGTATGCAGAAATTATTGAACGAATGATTAAGCTTATATCTTATGCCTCTTCTAAATATACTCGTTCAAAATTACGCAAAGCTTTGCCCGAGCAGTTTGTGTATATTATTGAAGAGCTGCTATACAAAACGGAAGAATTTGCAAATAAGGCAGAATATTATTCGAAAATTGTCCAGCAAATTATTTCTCTTGGTCAAGCAGATAAACTGATTACAGGACTTGCTTATACGACTCAGAGGCTGGTTGTTGACCACCTTCATGTCGTGGGTGATATTTATGATCGTGGACCTGAACCTGATAAAATCATGGATACTCTTATTGATTATCATTCTGTTGATATTCAATGGGGAAATCATGATGTTCTATGGATCGGTGCTTTTAGCGGATCAAAGGTGTGTTTAGCTAATATTATTCGTATCTGTGCACGATACGACAATTTAAGTATTATTGAAGATGTATATGGAATCAATCTGATCCCCCTTCTTAATCTTGCCGAAAAGTACTATGGAGATAATCCGGCATTTAGACCAAAGAGCGATTCGATAAAAAATAAGTCTGAACAAGAAATTTTACAAATTACAAAAATGCATCAAGCGATTGCCATGATTCAATTTAAGCTTGAAATGCCAATCATAAAGCGACGCCCGTATTTTAATATGTCAGATCGGCTTTTACTTGAGAAAGTAAACTATGACCAAAACGAAATAACTATAAATGGGAAAACATATCAGTTGGAAAATACTTGCTTTGCAACTGTTAACCCCGATCGACCTGATGAATTATTAAAGGAAGAAGAGCAAGTAATTGATAGACTGCTGTTCTATGTCCAACATTCGGAAAAGTTGGCCAGACATATGAATTTTCTTATGAAAAAAGGCAGTCTTTATTTGAAATATAATGGGAATTTATTAATACATGGATGCATCCCAATTGATGAAAATGGAAATATGGAAAAAATGGTGATTGAAAACCAAACTTATGCAGGCCGTGATTTACTTGATATTTTTGAACATTATTTACGGTATGCTTTTGCCCATCCTGAAGAAACAGATGACCTCGCAACAGATATGGTTTGGTATTTATGGACAGGAGAATACTCATCATTATTTGGGAAAAGAGCGATGACAACCTTTGAAAGGTATTTCATTAAGGACAAAGAAACCCATAAGGAATTTAAGAACCCTTACTACCGTTTACGTGAAAAAGAGGAAATCTGTCGTAAAATATTAACAGAATTTGGTCTTAATCCTGATGAAGGCCATATCATAAATGGCCATACACCTGTTAAAGAAATAAAAGGAGAGAACCCAATCAAAGCAAATGGGAAAATGATCGTTATTGATGGGGGATTTTCCAAGGCCTATCAATCAACAACTGGTATTGCCGGATACACTCTGTTATATAATTCCTACGGGATGCAACTTGTCGCCCATGAAAAGTTTAGTTCAAAAAAAGATGTCCTGTTAAAAGGTTCAGATGTTTTATCAGTAAAGAGGCTTGTGGATAAAGAGCTTCAGAGAAAAACGGTTCGAGAAACGAATGAGGGAGAACGATTAATACAGCAAATATCTGTATTAAAAAGTCTGCTGGAATATCGCTATATGAGTTTAGATCATTCGTTACAAGCAAATGATTAAAGCAGATGTATAGTTCCGGCAATTGTAAGGCAATCTAAAGTTAAAAAGGAAACCGTATGATTGGACTACTTCTTGCTATCGCTATATTTAATTTTGTTGCCTTTAAGACAAATAAAATCCTTACCGCCAATCAAATTGTACATATTTGGATGTTTACCATCGCTTTTCAGCTAAATTTCGATGTGTTTATTGAATATAAATATCATGGGTACTGGTATTTTGGTAAGGAAGTTGATTGGTCAGGGACGCTGCCGCATTTATTTTTGATACCTCCGGTGAATATGATTTTTTTGAACAAGTTTCCATATCGGACAAAAAAACGAAAACAAATTTTTTTTATTTGTTTATTTGTTCTTTTTCTTTTGCTTTATGAGGTTATTACTTTACTTCCAGAGCCTTGGGGATATTTCCACTATGGATGGTGGAAGTTATGGCATGCAGCGATTATTGACCCAATCTTGTTATTGATTCTACTGGGATACTATAAATGGATTGTAAGGCTGGAACAAAAGGCTGTCAGAAAAATAACGTGAAAAAGACGGAGTCTGAATGGGACTCCGCCTTTGTAATTTTTATGCAATTTGATTTTTGACTTCCATCACATTCTTTTGTTTCGCCGGTTTCTTAATATGGAAAACAAAGTTTAGAAAAATCGCGGTAAAGCTTCCAGCTACGATCCCGCTATTGGTTAAAATTTTGATGCTGTCTGGAAGATGAGCAAATAAATTAGGAACGGTTGTAACCCCTAACCCCATGACAACAGAGCAGGCGATAATCAATAAATTTTCTTGTGAAGAAAAATCTACTTTGCTTAACATTTTAATACCGGAAGCAATCACCATTCCGAACATCGCAATCATGGCACCGCCAAGAACAGAAGTTGGAATGACGGTTGTTAATGCAGCGATTTTAGGGACAAATCCCAGAAAAACAAGAATTCCTCCAACTGTATAGATGACCTTTTTGTCTTTCACTCCGGAAAACTGAACAAGGCCGACGTTTTGTGAATACGTCGTATATGGAAACGAATTAAAGAAAGCTCCAATCACGCTGGCAAGACCTTCAGCACGATAACCTTTGACCAAATCAGCTTCCGTTAATTTTCTCCCCGTGATATCACTGAGTGCGAAATAGACTCCGGATGATTCTACCAGACTTACAATGGCAACCAGTGTCATCGTAATAATAGGTGCTAATTGAAAAGATGGAAGGGCAAAATGCAGCGGGCTGACCATATGGAACCATGAAGCTTCCCCTACGCTTGAAAAATTCACTTTGCCCATGAAGGCAGCAGCAATTGTTCCAACCAATAATCCTAATAAAATAGAGATTGCCCGCAAGAAGCCTTTAGAAAAGCGGTATAGAATGATAATAAACAATAATGTTCCGAATGCAAGTGCAATATTGGACACGGAACCAAAATCTTTGCTTCCCTGGCCGCCTGCAACATCATTCATAGCAACCGGGATCAGTGTAAGACCGATAATGGTCACGACAGATCCTGTTACAACAGGCGGGAAAAAACGAATAATTTTCCCAAAGAATTTCGCTATGAACATAACAATAATCCCAGAAACAAGGATAGAGCCATAAATGGCTGATAATCCGTACTGACCGCCGATCGCAATGATTGGTCCAACAGCGGTGAAGGTACAGCCAAGAACGATTGGAAGGCCAATCCCAAAGAAGCGGTTTTGCCAAACCTGCAGCAAAGTCGCCATACCGCTTGTAAGAATATCAAGTGAAACAAGGTAAGCTAATTGCTGTCCATTAAAATGAAGCGCTCCGCCAATAATGAGCGGTACGATGACAGCTCCAGCATACATGGCCAAAACATGCTGAATCCCCAAAGAGGCAGTTTTAAAAATGGTCTGTTTCATTACACAAGTTCCTCCAATTTTTCATTGATAAAGGACACTTCTCCATTAGCTAGTGATGCAATTCTTGCCAGAGACTCGACTCTAATGCCACGTTCAGCTAGTATTTTTGCCCCTTCTTGGAAGGATTTCTCAATCACGATACCAATTCCGGCAACCTCCGCACCGCTCATGACTACAAGATCAATCAATCCAAGCGCAGCCTGACCGTTGGCAAGAAAATCATCAATAATTAGAACTCGATCTGTTTCTGCTAAATATTTCTTGGCAATGGCAATTTCATTGGTTTCTTTTTTGGTAAAAGAATAAACCGAAGCTGTTAATAATCCATCTGAAAGGGTAACAGATTTTCTTTTTCGCGCAAATACAACAGGTACGTTCATCGTTAATCCTGTCATGACCGCTGGTGCGATACCTGAAGATTCAATCGTGACAATTTTCGTAATTCCTTCATTAGCAAAGCGGCGGGCAAACTCTTTGCCAATTTGCGACATTAATGCCGGATCTATTTGGTGGTTCAAAAAAGAATCGACCTTCAGTACATGATCTGATAAAACGTTGCCGTCTTTTTTAATTCTTTCTTCTAAAAAATTCATGTTTAGACCCCCTATAGCTAAATAAAAAACCCAAAGGCCATCGTCTGCTCAAGGTTGAGTAGGCAATGGCCTTTGGGGGTTAATCCGAAAGGTTTAGGAAGTTATACCGTCAATGAAAACGGTACTAGTACATTACCCACTCATAGTCAGATTGTTTACGGCAATCTGGTAGAAACTTGCGGGCCGTATTCCCGCGATTATATGAGTGTTACTTATATTGAATTTAGTTCCATTATATCATGGGGAAAGGGAAAAGCAATCAGTTTTTGTTAAAAGACGAATAATAGTAAATAAAAAATAATGTTTGTTCGGATTCCGTAACCCTTTTCATGATAACAAATTCTACAAAAGTCTATCAGAAATGGTGGATAAGGTACGATGTATCAACTAAAGGAATATAAGGAAAGAACTTATCCATTGTTAAAAAAGCGGCTTTTTTATTTTTCTAATTGTATTATTTCAATATAGATTTTTTAAAGCCGCTGAAATTGGAGAATTTAAAAGAAAGCATAAAATTTTTTTATTTTTTGTCCATCTCATATGAACATTTTTTATAAAATGTGATAAAGTATAGTATAGAAACCCTTTCATAAAGCTGTTTTCGGAATTTTAAATGTCCACTCCACGCGGACAAATGTATTTTTTGAATGGAAAGACAGCAGAAGGGATTCTAGTCAATTATCATATAAAAAATTATTGTTTTGGGATGAATGAAGTAACTTAGTGACAGTGTGTTAAGCCCATACGCAGCATAAAAAAGGAGGAACTCATATGTCCAGCCATATTTTAGAACAATTTCTCAATGAGAATCTCGAAGATTTAAAAGGGAAAGGTCTTTATAATGTCATTGACCCACTAGAAAGTCCAAATGGGCCAGTGATTACGATTAATGGGAAAGAATTGATTAATCTCTCTTCTAATAATTATCTTGGGTTAGCAACAGATGAGCGTTTGAAAAAAGCGGCAACTGATGCAATTGAGAAATATGGGGTTGGAGCCGGTGCAGTCCGGACGATTAACGGAACCCTTAAGCTACACGTAGAATTAGAGGAAAAATTAGCTGAGTTTAAACATACAGAAGCAGCTATTGCTTATCAATCAGGATTTAACTGTAATATGGCTGCCATTTCTGCTGTAATGGATCAACATGATGCTATTCTTTCCGATGAATTAAACCATGCTTCGATTATTGATGGCTGCAGATTGTCCAAAGCGAAAATCATTCGTTTTAATCACTCAGATATGGAAGATTTACGGACAAAAGCAAAGGCGGCTAAAGAATCTGGACAATACAACAAGATAATGGTTATAACCGACGGGGTTTTCTCGATGGACGGAGATATTGCGCTATTGCCGGAAATTGTCAAAATTGCTGAGGAGTTTGATTTGATTACATATGTCGATGATGCTCACGGCTCCGGGGTTCTCGGTGATGGGGCAGGCACGGTTAAACATTTCGGCCTCTCGGATAAAATTGATTTCCAAATTGGGACCCTATCGAAAGCTATTGGAGTGGTCGGCGGTTATGTAGCAGGTAAGAAGAATTTAATTGATTGGTTAAAGGTGCGAAGCAGACCATTCCTATTCTCCACTTCACTTACACCTGCAGATGTAGCTGCAAGTAAACGGGCAATTGAAATTCTGATGGAAAGTACCGACCTTTACAAAAAGCTTTGGGAAAACGGAAATTATTTGAAAAAAGGTTTAAAAGATTTAGGTTTCAATATTGGAAATAGTGAAACTCCGATAACGCCTTGTATTATTGGCGAGGAAACATTAACCCAAACATTCAGCAAACGACTGAACGAAGAGGGGGTATATGCGAAAGCGATTGTATTCCCGACGGTTCCACGTGGTACGGGCCGGGTACGTAATATGCCGACAGCAGCCCACACAAAAGAAATGCTTGATAAAGCCATTGCCATTTACGAAAAGGTCGGCAAAGAATTAGGTATCATTTAAATTTTAGGTTGTTTTCAAAACCTTTGTTTGATTGGGGATTACACTCTAATTGAAAAGAGCCAAATTCAAAGAGGATGGGGAACAGCATGAAACGAATTTTAATCACAGGTGCACTAGGTCAGATCGGTTCTGAATTAACATTGAAACTAAGAGATATCTATGGCGCGGATAACGTCATTGCAACAGATATTAAAAAGAATGACAGTGAAGCAGCTCAAAGCGGCCCGTTTGAAGTGGTAGACGTGACCGATCTTAAAAGAATGGGAGAAGTCGCGCAAAAATATCAGGTTGATACAATCATGCATTTAGCGGCCCTGTTATCAGCAACAGCTGAGGCAAAACCTGTATTTGCCTGGAATTTAAATATGGGCGGTCTATTAAATGCTTTGGAAACAGCAAAGGAGTTAAAGGCGCAATTTTTTACACCAAGCTCAATCGGTGCTTTCGGACCGACAACACCAAAAGATCAAACCCCGCAGGATACGATTATGCGTCCTACAACTATGTATGGTGTGAATAAGGTAGCTGGTGAATTACTGGCTGATTATTATTATCATAAATATGGGGTGGATACACGCGGTCTGCGTTTTCCAGGACTGATTTCTTATGTAGCCCTTCCAGGCGGCGGAACAACTGATTATGCAGTAGAAATTTATTATGAAGCACTGAAAAATGGACGATATACTTGTTATATTGATAAAGGCACTTATATGGATATGATGTACATGCCGGATGCCTTAAACGCCATTGTGGATTTAATGGAAGCAGATCCCTCTAAATTAATTCATCGCAATTCATTTAATGTAACGGCAATGAGTTTTGACCCAGAAGAAATTGCGGCAAGTATCAAGAAGCATATACCAGGTTTCAAATTAATGTATGATGTGGATCCGGTCCGTCAGCAAATTGCTGAGAGCTGGCCGAATTCTATTGATGCAACAGCGGCTAAGGAAGAATGGGGCTTTACATTCGAATATGACCTAGATAAAATGACTAAAGATATGATTGAAAAACTCAAACCAAAATTTCAAATGAAAATTTCAAGTTAAGTGAGGAATATGAAAGGGGTCTCCAATAGCCGATAATCGGCTTGTAGGAGAGCCCTTTTATTTTTTGACATAAATAAGTTTGTTTCTTTTCTCCATTACTTTGCCAATGATCGCAGCTTGGGCTAAACCATTTGAGTGAAGCTGTTCTACATATTTTACGGCTTCGTCTTCACAGATAGAGACAAGCAGGCCTCCTGAAGTAATGGCATCACATAATACAAGTTGTTCTTCGGGAAGAATATTTTCGTAAACAACATCTTCATTCAGCCATTTATGGTTCGATTTCGAGCCTCCCGGAACGACTCCGTCTTTTGCAAGCTGGAGGGCTCCTTCTAGGATCGGTACTTGAGATAGGATGATTTCAAAGCTGACATCGCTTCCTCTGGCCATTTCACTGCTATGGCCTAGAAGACCAAAACCTGTTATATCGGTAACGGCATGTGGATGAAAATTCGTTAACACCTGCGCTGCAGTTTTATTGAGAAGAGCCATTGTCTCCGTTACAAGCTGTTCCTGTTCACGGGTAATCGCACCACGTTTAATCCCGGTTGTCAGAATTCCAACGCCAATTGGTTTGGTCAAAACAAGAACATCGCCTGGTTTAGCCCCAACGTTTTTCCAAACTTGATCCGGATGAACGATACCAGTTACCGATAATCCAAACTTTGGTTCTTGGTCATCAATCGAATGGCCGCCGATTGTAATCGCACCCGCTTCTTTGACTTTGTCGGCAGCACCGCGCAAAATGTCAGCCAGTATATCGGTTCCGAGCTTTTTAATAGGATATCCAACAATATTTAAGACGGTTTTTGGTTCGCCGCCCATCGCATACACATCACTCAAGGCATTCGCTGCGGCAATTTGTCCAAACATATAGGGGTCATCAACGATTGGTGTAAAGTAATCAACCGTTTGTATCAGGGCGATTGTCTCTGTTAAACGGTACACACCGGCATCATCGCTTGTTTCATTCCCAACAATTAATTCTGGAACTGGTTCTTGTTTTGGTAAAAGACGCAAAACTTGCGTCAGGTCCTCTGGACCAATTTTACATCCTCAGCCAGCTTTGGTTGACAAAGACGTCAGGCGGATTTTTTCATGTTCACTCATTTTGTACACCTCCATACTCTGTAGTATACCTCTTTCTGTTTCAAACCGCACAGGGAGTGCATAGGATTTGTATGGATGTTTTAAACTGGGATAAAATAAGTTTTACATTTTTATTACTAGGAATGGAGGATTTTTTGATGAAGAAGTATCATATTGTCGTTGAATTTTGCATGATGTGAAACTACGCTCCGAAAGCCGCGAGTTTCGCGGAAGAACTCTTTAATCACTTTAGACACAATATCTCGAAATTAGAGTTGATCCCTAGTTCTGGCGGTGCATTTGAGGTAACCGTGAACGGGGAAAAAATCTACTCAAAGCTTGATACTGGTTTATTTCCGGATCCTGATGAAATGATTAAAATCATTGAATCGAAATAATGAAAGCCCCCCTTAGGGATTGAAGGAAATGATGAGGGGGGTTCCGAGAAAAATATTATGTAAACATAGATCAAAAAAAGTAGTTAAGTCAAAGTAATATACCGGTTTTTCCCTGAACCGTTTTCTATTTTCGATATAAAAACTTCCAAAATTCCATTATGAAAAGAAGCAGATACAAGATGGTTAATAATTGGAAAAGGGAAGTCGATCGTCCGTATATGTTTTTCCTTTGCTTTTTGTACCGTAATGATCATCCGATGATTTTCCACTTTTACTGTTATATCAGAGCGTTTACGAGATTTTAGAACCGCTTCAACGATCCAATTTTCGTCTGTTTCGTACAAGTCAATTCGAAATTGGGTGAAATCACAGTATGTTGTATTCGGATCAAGAAAATACTCTTTTAACCATTGATCCACTCGTTCAAAATTAACCGACAGATTTTTAGACACTTTTTTCTTCTTCATCATATTCCCCCTTACTCGTACTATTTACCCTGTCCTCTAAAAATAGTAAAATCATGCTATAATACGTTCAATAGAGGAACATAAAGGAGTTTAAAACAGTGAAAGAAACATTGCGGTCCATTCCTCCTGTTCATGTGCTGCAACATCATCCGCAATTTTCAGCCATTCTTGAAGAGAGTCAGCTTGATCAAATTCGATTGACGAAATTGCTAAGAGATGCCATTAATCAAATTAGGTTATCGATCATTCATAACCAATGGCAAGGTGCAATGCCTGGGACAGACGAATTTGTAGAGGAAATTTTTCAGTTCGTAAGAGGTAGTTTATCGAAGCATTATACCTATACATTGGAAAAAGTTATTAATGCAACCGGTACCATTTTACACACGAATCTTGGCAGAGCAAGATTAAGCAGCACTGCTGTTCAACATGTCATAGATATTGCTCAGAATTATTCTAATCTCGAATATAAGCTTCAGGAAGGCATAAGAGGTTCACGACATAGTCATGTAGAAGACTTGATTAAAGAAATGACCGGTGCTCAAAGTGCAATGGTAGTCAATAATAATGCTGCTGCGGTATTTCTTGTACTGAGGGCACTTGCAAAAGATAAAGAAGTTATTGTCTCGAGGGGACAGCTGGTTGAAATCGGTGGTTCTTTCCGGATCTCTTCTATCATGGAAGAAAGCGGTGCGAAACTGGTCGAAGTTGGGACAACAAATAAAACTCACTTATATGATTATGAACAAGCCATTACTTCTGAAACGGCGATGATCATGAAAGTTCATACAAGTAATTTTAAGATGATCGGCTTTACCAAAACGGTTGAAACGGATGAACTAATTCAACTGGCGAAAAACACAAACAATGTCATTTTTTACGAAGATCTTGGCAGCGGCGTGTTATTTGATTTTCGTAAGCATGGCATTGGTGAAGAACCAGTTGTCAAAGAGATCATTGAAAAAGGAGCAGATATTGTTACATTTAGCGGAGATAAGCTACTTGGCGGTCCGCAGTCGGGGATCATTGCAGGAAGAAAAGATTTAATCGATCGGTTAAAAAAACATCAGTTAGCGAGAATAGTCCGGGTAGATAAGATGACATTAGCTGCTTTGGAAGGTACATTAATGGATTATGCCCGAGGTGAACAAGCCATGCTCAACATACCGACTGTCCGAGATTTATTCGTATCTCTCGATCAATTAGACGATAGGGCCCAACGATTTGTTACAAACTTGTTACATAAAACTAAACACTTTGAAGCAAACATTTATCAGGATATAAGTCAAGTTGGCGGGGGGACCATGCCGGATGTTGCTCTACCTTCAAAAGTCATTGCCTTGAAACATACATCATTGACAGCGGAGCAGCTGGCGAAAAAATTGCGGACCGAGTGTAAGCCTGCCATTATTACCAGAATTCAAAAGAACGAATTAATCATTGATTTACGAACTGTTTCAATAGATGAAGAAGAGCTGTTGCTAGAGGCATTATATCAATTATAAGAACCGCACGTCTCGGCGCGGTTCTTTTATGCTTACATATCGTGATTTGAATTATGTTTGGCACGTGTATGGTTGTGGTTTTTCACTTTCTTAGAGCCGCTTAATGGTTCGGGTTGGCCAGATTGTTTCGGTTGGTTCCTGCGCATATCCTTGCCGTCATTTTTATTCATTTTCATCCCTCCTCAATGTTAGGATGCAAGTCTAAAGTCTTTTTATGCCGAATATTTTTTTTCCTTCTGTGCAATTTAAAGGGTATACAAATGAAGGAGGGAGTTATCATGCAAGATAAAACGCAAAAAAATCCATATCATAAAAATAAGCAACAAGCTTTTCAAGCAGCACAGCAAGGTTATGAGAATGCACAAGGGTTATATGAATCCATCGTGCGAGACAGCGCAAGTTACGGTCATCAGCTAAAGCACTTAAAAGATGAAGTGAATGAAGCCTATCAACAAATTGAAAATGCACTGGAAGTAGCGTCTGAGAAGCAAAGGGCACAGCTGGAGCGTTTTCAGCAAGATTTAAAAACGATGGTCAACGAAGTCAATATGACAGAATAAATAAAGAAAAGCGGTGAGGGACCAATCCCGTCTACATCCGCTTTTCTCTTTTTTATTGATTTTTCTTCCGTTTTTTATTGTTCAATCTTTCCATTGCTGACATTGGTTCTTTTCCCATTTCTTCATTATAACCGGCACCTTGTCCTTGGTCCTTTGCTGCATTCATCCCTGGAATCACGTGATTTGCCTTACGATTTGCCACCCCAATCACCTCCTCATAGATTTATTTTTTCCACGCAAGCGAAATAAATGACAAACAAAAGTTTTTTTGCCATAATAAAAAGGTAAGATAGAATAATCTCATCTTTATTTCCATTTAGGCTTTACTAGGATTTTCGGAATATTTCGAACACATTACATAAATGCAATAAGAAAAACTTATCATTCACAATAACTTTCTTGTTATTTACTAATGGAAACGGTTGTATTAAGATTGGTATTGTGAGAAAAGAAAAGACGGATGGGATTACCTTACTTTTTAACTTTTCGTATGAAAATTAACAGGAATAAGGGGGATTTTTAATGGTGAAAAATGATGTTTTTAACGCACGCTCTTCCTTCCAGGCAGCTGGCAAACAATATCATTACTACCGTTTAAAGGCTCTGGAAGAAGCAGGCATTGGCAATGTTGCCAAATTGCCTTACTCCATTAAAGTATTGCTGGAATCTGTATTGCGTCAATATGATGGACGTGTCATCACCAAAGAGCATGTAGAAAATCTGGCAAAATGGGGCACCAATGAATTGAAGGAAGTGGATGTTCCATTCAAGCCGTCACGTGTTATTCTGCAAGACTTCACAGGTGTCCCTGCTGTAGTGGACCTTGCTTCTTTAAGAAAGGCAATGGCTGACCTTGGCGGCGACCCTGACAAGATCAATCCAGAGAAAACAGTAGACCTTGTTATTGACCACTCTGTACAAGTTGATGCTTACGGAAATGAAAATGCGTTAAAAGTCAACATGGATTTGGAATTCGAACGAAATGCAGAGCGCTATCAGTTCCTGAGCTGGGCTCAAAAAGCATTTAACAACTATCGTGCTGTTCCTCCTGCAACAGGTATCGTTCACCAGGTGAACCTTGAGTATTTGGCAGATGTTGTTCATGTTGCTGAGGTTGACGGTGAGCTTGAAGCATATCCAGATACATTAGTAGGTACTGACTCTCACACTACTATGATCAATGGTCTTGGCGTTCTTGGCTGGGGTGTTGGCGGCATTGAAGCAGAAGCAGGCATGCTTGGTCAGCCTTCCTACTTCCCAGTGCCAGAAGTTGTCGGTGTGAAATTAATTGGTGAGCTTCCAGATGGGGCAACAGCTACTGACCTTGCATTAAAAGTTACGCAAGTACTTCGTAAACATGGCGTAGTCGGGAAATTTGTTGAATATTTCGGTCCTGGTGTTTCTACTCTTCCACTTGCAGACCGGGCAACCATTGCCAACATGGCTCCTGAATATGGTGCAACGTGCGGATTCTTCCCAATCGATGGCGAATCCCTTGAATATTTGCGCTTAACAGGTCGTGATGAAGAACATGTTCAGGTTGTAGAACAATATTGCAAAGCGAACGGTTTATTCTTCAACCCAGCTGAAGAGCCTATGTATACAAGTGTAATTGAAATTAATCTTGCCGAAATTGAAGCGAATCTTTCTGGTCCTAAACGTCCGCAAGATTTAATTCCGCTTTCAAAAATGAAAGAAGAATTCGTAAAAGCTATTTCTGCACCGCAAGGAAACCAAGGCTTCGGCTTACAAGCTGATGAATTGGAAAAATCAGCAACTATTAAGTTCAACAATGGTGAAGAAGTAGAAATGAAAACAGGTGCAGTTGCAATCGCGTCAATTACAAGCTGTACGAACACTTCTAACCCATATGTTCTAGTTGCTGCAGGCCTTGTGGCGAAGAAAGCTGTAGAATTAGGCATGAAAGTTCCGAAGTTTGTAAAAACTTCCCTTGCTCCTGGTTCAAAGGTTGTTACTGGATATCTTCGTGATTCCGGCTTACTGCCATATCTTGAACAAATCGGCTTCAACCTTGTTGGTTATGGCTGTACAACATGTATCGGTAACTCCGGTCCACTAAAAGAAGAAATTGAAAAAACCATTGCAGAAAATGATTTATTAGTTACATCTGTTCTTTCTGGTAACCGTAACTTTGAAGGACGCATTCATCCACTAGTAAAAGCAAACTACCTAGCTTCACCGCCATTAGTTGTGGCTTATGCACTGGCGGGCACTGTGAACGTAGATTTTGCGAAAGAACCAATAGGTAAAGATAAAGATGGTAAAGATGTCTTCTTTAAAGATATTTGGCCATCAACAGCGGAAGTCAATGATGTTGTAAAACGTACGGTTACACCTGAACTATTCCGTAAAGAATATGAAAATGTCTTTGGTGATAACGAGCGCTGGAACGAAATTAAAACAAGTAATGAGCCGTTATATACTTGGGATGAGAATTCTACTTATATCCAAAACCCGCCATTCTTTGAAGGCCTTTCAAAGGATCCTGGCGAAGTAAAACCATTAACTGGTCTTCGTGTGGTCGGCAAGTTCGGTGACTCCGTAACAACTGACCATATTTCACCTGCAGGAGCCATTGGCAAAAATACTCCAGCTGGTAAATATTTATTAGAAAAAGGCGTACAGCCTCGCGACTTCAACTCCTACGGTTCCCGCCGCGGTAACCATGAAGTCATGATGCGTGGAACATTTGCAAATATCCGTATCCGTAACCAAATCGCACCAGGCACAGAAGGCGGCTTTACAACTTACTGGCCGACTGGCGAAGTTATGTCCATTTACGATGCTTGCATGAAATACAAAGAAAACGGCACCGGCCTAATGGTTATTGCCGGCAAGGATTATGGCATGGGTTCTTCCCGTGACTGGGCTGCTAAAGGTACCAACCTTTTAGGTATTAAAACAGTATTAGCTGAAAGCTTCGAACGTATTCACCGTTCAAACCTTGTGTTAATGGGTGTTCTTCCGCTTCAATTCAAAGATGGTGAAAACGCTGAAACACTTGGCTTAACTGGTAAAGAAATCTTCGAAGTTCAAGTGGACGAAAATGTAAAACCACGCGATCTTGTAAAAGTGACAGCAATCAGTGAAGATGGCAATAAGAAAGAATTTGAAGTCGTTGTTCGCTTCGATTCTGAAGTCGAAATCGACTACTATCGTCACGGCGGTATCCTGCAAATGGTTCTTCGTGAAAAATTACAAGCTTAATTCATTTTCCAACAAAAACCATGTCATGTTTGGCATGGTTTTTGTCTATAAAAAATATTCCCATATCTCCTGAATATTGTTAAAATTACAATTGAATCTTGTTTAAAGGCAGCAGAGAGGAGAAAATCATGGAGACGACCTTTTTACAATCCGTATCCTATGACAATGGGGTATTAAAAATATTAGACCAGACAAAAATTCCTAATGTCACCGAATTCATTGCAATCACAAAAATTGAGGATGTTTGGGATGCGATTAAACAATTAAAGGTACGCGGAGCACCAGCAATTGGAATTGCGGCTGCGTACGGTTTAGTGGTAGGAATTCAAGATTTACCAGAATCGTCTTTTTCTGAATTTTATGCCCTTTTAGAAAAACAAGCCGATTACTTGGCCGCTTCACGGCCAACTGCGGTGAATTTATTTTGGGCACTGAAACGGATGAAAGAACGGGCACTGGCAGAACAAGATCAGCCTGTTGCGAAAATCAAGAAAGCATTAGAACATGAGGCCCATTTGATCCGCGAAGAAGACGAAAAAGTTTGCCGTTCAATTGGTGAACATGCTTTAACTCTTTTGCATGATGGAATGGGGATTCTGACGCATTGCAATGCTGGGGGCATTGCGACAGCAAGATATGGAACAGCCTTGGCACCACTTTATTTGGCAAAAGAAAAAGGCTGGAATATAAAAGTGTTTGCGGATGAAACGAGACCTCTTCTACAAGGAGCACGTTTAACAGCATGGGAACTCATGCAAGCTGGAATTGATATTACGTTAATTACCGATAGCATGGCAGCTATGGTTATGCAAAGAGGGTTGGTACAGGCCGTGATGGTCGGCTGTGATCGTGTTGCGGCCAATGGGGATGTGGCCAACAAAATCGGAACGTATGGTGTTGCATTGCTCGCAAAAGCCCATAATATTCCATTTTATGTAGCCGCTCCATTGTCAACGATCGATTTAGAGACCAAAACAGGCGCCGACATTCCAATTGAAGAACGAGATCCGGCAGAAATTACAGAAGGATTTGGAAAAAGAACGGCTCCTGAAGGTGTGAAGGTCTTCAATCCGGCATTTGATGTTACACCAAATGAGCTGGTAACAGCGATTATTACGGAAAAAGGTATTTTGAATGGGAATTATCAGGAATCACTCCCAAGATTGTTTGACAGGTAGAAACTATAAGGTTTTTGCATTGTTTAATTTTAACATATCCAAGCTTTGTTTTGACTGGATTTTAGTGTAAAATCGTTTTAACACGAATTAAAGGAGAGCCCGGATATGGTAAAAAAGATTGTGGCCGCTGTTGTATTAATTACATTACTAACAGTTGCGATTGTACAGGCTATGGAGAAAAAGGCCGACAAACCTGATTCCACAAATCAAGCCGCAAAGCCAAAGGCAAGTTTGGAAATTGGCTCAAAGGCTCCGGATTTTACATTAAAAACATTAACGGGAGAAACTGTAAAGCTTTCTAGCCTAAAAGGAAAGAAAGTCATCCTTAATTTTTGGGCAACATGGTGCCCGCCATGTAAAGCAGAAATGCCAGAGATTGAGCAATTTTACCAAACAGCAGGTAAAGATATTGTCATTCTTGCTGTTAACATCGATCCACAGCTAGATGTAAAAGGTTTTGTCGACAAAAATCACATTACTTTCCCAATCTTACTTGATACAGACGATAAGGTGAACGAACAATATCAAATCATCTCTATTCCTACGACTTTTTTCATTGATAAAAACGGTGTGATCCAAAATAAAATTGTCGGAGCAATGAAACTGGCAGATATGAAAGATTTTGCGGGTAATTTATAATTTTTGAAAGACATTGACTAGGTTCAGTGTCTTTTTTAATGCAAAATCGATTTAAATTTTCGAAAAGTTGTAATAATTACAATCGTTTACGGGCATGATAACTATTACTATATAGTTAAAAGGAAGGTGATTATATGAGAAAACCAAGAAAACGTACTTTTCAAGAACTTGTATCTGAAAATAAATTGCAGCTTTTAAAAGATCGAGATGCAATGGAAAGAATTGAACAGCGCCTTGAAGAGAAACGTCTTGGAAAGGCTGAGTAATCACATTGTTTACCAATAATGATTCAAAAGCCTTATGGACAAACTGTTCATAAGGAGGGATTAAACAATGGGTAAAGGATATCAAACAAAACGATTTCAACCGGATCATATTGGAACACAACCAAGAGGATTTGGCGGCAATAAAGGAAAACAAATGCAGAACAAATCAAAAGAACATGCACAGGTGATCCAAACAAAAGGTGAGTAAATAGGAAGCTAAGACCTAAAGCTTTAGGCTTTGGGTCTTTTTGTCAAAAAAATCTTGTGATATTTTGAAGCCTTCGATACAAACTATATCTGTAACAAGTACATCAATAGGAGGTATTATGATGGCTTACAATAATAAACCAAAACCAGATGATCGCAGCGATAATGTAGAAAAGCTTCAGTCAATGATTCATCATACTATTGAGAATATGGAAGCTGCAGAAGAAACACTAAGGTATACTGACAGTGAAGAACAGCGTGAGCAAATAGAAGCTAAAAATCAGCGCAGAAGGGAAAGTATCGAATCTTTCCGTGCTGAAATTAAGGATGAAGCTAACCAAGCTAAGACGGAATAAAGATAGAGGACCCGTTCATAATGAACAGGTCCTTTTTTATTTCGTTTCTTTTGACGTCATATGATAAGATAAAAGAGAATTTTTACAAAAGAAGTGATGAAATGAAGCAGCGATTACATGAACAGCCCGAGCGTTTAGAGCAAATGAAACAATGGGAAAAAGAACTTGATCAATATGGGGTTCTTTCAAATCAGAATGAATTAATAACAGCCTTGAATCAAGAATCCGATCCAATGATTCTTTCGAGACTGCTGACAATAGCGGCAAAATCAAGACTTGGCCGCAAAAACTGTGACCGGGCAGCTGAAGTTTTGCTCAAACAGGCTCTGATTTTAGATCCCGATAATGAAATGGCCAAAGAAATCTCGATGGGGTCTAATTGGAGCAGCCTGAAAAACATACTTAACCCGCTCTCGTTCCCGCTGATCAGAGAAACCGATAACCGTACAGCAAAAAAGAAAATTGCCGAACAGTATATTGCAATATGCCAAAACTTTTTAACTGAAGCAGAAGAGCACCTTGAAGATTTACAACATCAACTGAAATTGGCCCGTTCAGCTAAAAATCAGGATATATTGGATAAATACCAGCTCATTGAACAATTGCTAAATGACGCTATCCATGAAACAAGCTGTTTATTAAAAGCAGCAGAAGATTATGAGCAATCGATTATTGGGGTTTTTCATACTTCCACCTATTATGACGATTTAAAAAAATCTATGGCCAAATTGGAGGAAGTCAAACGAAAATGGCAGCAGCTATTCATAGAAGATGATCATGATCAACATGAAACGGGTGTCTCTGCTTTAGAAGAACTGGATGAATTCATTGGCATGGATGCAGTAAAAAAACGAGTGCAAGATTTTTACCAGTTTCTAAAATATCAAAAACAGAGAAAGGAACTTGGGCTTAAAATAAAAGATGAGCTTAGTTTAAATATGATCTTAACCGGGAATCCGGGTACAGGGAAAACGACACTTGCTAGGCTTTTGGCGAAAATTTACCATGAATTAGGAGTTCTTCCGCGCAAAGAGGTGATTGAAACTGACCGTTCCCAGCTGGTGGGCTCCTTTATCGGACAAACGGAAGAAAATGTCCGGACTGTTGTGGAACGGGCAGTTGGGGGCGTTTTGTTTATCGATGAGGCTTATAGTTTAAAACGGGAAGGTCAATCGGGAAATGATTATGGGCAAACCGCCATTGATACACTTGTGTCGTTAATGACAGGGAAAGAATATGGCGGTAAATTCGCCGTGATCTTAGCAGGATATCCTGATGAAATGCGTACCTTTTTACAGGCCAATCCTGGTTTGCGTAGCCGGTTCCCTCAATCGAACTTGATTCATTTGCCTGATTACTCAATGGAAGAACTAATCAAAATTGCTGAAAAAGCCGCGGCTGATAATGATTACTTGTTAACAGAGGATGCCAAAAACGAAATCAGCCATCGGCTGGAGCAGTCCAAGGTAGACGAAACATTCGGCAATGCACGCGCGGCACGTAATCTGGTCCTTGAAGCTATTTTTAAGAAAGGGTCGGAAACGCAAGAGAACGAAGACATTATGAAGTATATCCTGCTGACAAAAGAGGATTTTATGTTACATGAGGAAAAGTTGAGCGAATCGCCGAACGAAATGCTTCAACGATTAATTGGATTGGATTCCTTAAAGACTGAGATGCAGCAATTAATTTCCTTCGTTAAAATGCAGCAATTCAGACGAGATAAAGGGCTGCCAAATGTCCCAATTCAATTGCATGCTGTTTTTACCGGCAATCCGGGAACCGGAAAGACAACGGTAGCAAAGATTTATGCCCAATTGTTAAAGGAATGTGGAATTTTAAAAAGGGGACACCTCATTGTAACGAGCAGGGCAGATTTTGTTGCCGGCTATGTCGGTCAGACAGCAGGAAAAACTAGAAAGAAAATCAGGGAAGCGCTTGGCGGCGTCCTGTTTATCGATGAGGCATATTCCCTCCTTAGCCTGACTGATGGTGATTATGGGAAAGAGGTCATTGATACATTAGTAGATGAGATGACGAAACACAATGAAAATTTGGTCGTCGTTCTTGCTGGATATCCAGATCAAATGGACGAGCTATTGGCTAGCAACCCAGGTCTTCGCTCAAGGTTTAAAAAATTCTTTTTCTTTCCTGATTATTCGGCAGAAGAATTACTTGCAATTATGGTCTCCTATGCCGAAAGTTTTCAATATCATCTAACAGCTGAAGCACAGGAACTGCTTCTGACGGCTATAAAAACAGACAAATTTAGCGGGAATGGCCGTTTTGCCACCAATATCGTTGACGAAATGATCCAAGCGCAGGCAGCCAGATTAATGGGCAGCGAGGAAGGCGAAAGTCTATTTGAAAAAGCGATGCTGCTTGAAGCGGCAGATGTTACCACGGCACTTGAAAAAGGTAATTTCTAGTTAGATATGAAAGGAAACGTAAATAATGGAACAATATTTTATTTCTACGAGGGAAATTCAATTATACTATGCAGATACAGATATGATGGGTGTGATCTATCATGCCAATTATTTAAAGTTTTTCGAATTAGGCCGTACAGGGTTGATTGAAGACATTGGATATAGTTATGTGGGGATGGAAGAGGCTGGATATTTTGCTCCTGTTTACGATGTACAAGTAACCTATAAGAAACCACTTCGATACGGTGACCAGGCGTTTGTCAAAACATGGGTAGAACATAACGATGGCATTAAAACCATTTACGGCTACTCCATTGTAAACGGAAATAATGAAATATGTGCAGAAGGGACAACGACTCATATTATCGTGAAAAAAGATAATTTTAAGCCGACAGCATTCAAAAAGGCTTTCCCGGAATGGTTTTTAAAATATGAAGAAATTAAGAAAAGATAAACTTCCCTCCAAAAAAAACGGAGTTTCCGGGATCATGGAAACTCCATTTTTTAGGTGGAACAATTTTACATTTCTTCTAAAAAATCAATTAATTCATCAAAACTGTTCGTTACCCTAATCGGAGATGCACCGGATCCATTTCCAGGAAAAAATTCAACGACAAATTCATTTTCATCATTACTATCTGATACAGCAGTTGAAAAAATGTAATCATGATCGATGTGTTGCATTTTAACCCCTCCAATCATTGGTACTATATATATTTATTTTACACTAAAACATATAAAATGTCTGGAAGGATTATGAAATTATTTGTGAAAGAGATAAGTATAAATTTTGATTTTGAAAATTGTCCAGCTCCAGCGCCTAGCCCCTCGGGTCAAATAACCTTCAGCACTAAAAGTCCAAAAACCAGACTTTTAGTGCTGAAGAACATTTGCCTGTCGGGGCTGACCAAGGCGCTT
>NZ_BCUZ01000040.1 GCF_001591485.1 Neobacillus fumarioli NBRC 102428
AAACCAGCTCTCAATAGAGCTGGTTTGAATTGTTATTGGTGAACAGCCGCATTTGCCGTACTTATGATAAGAAAGTTTTAAACCACCACTCCTCAAAGTGGGTGTTCGCACAAAGTTTCCTGCATGTCCTCCATGTCCTATAGACAGAGGCCTGTCATTTCGCTTTGATCGTAAAACTCCCTATTACAGCTTAAAGGTTAAAACTTTATTATTATTACGCACAACGCAGCTTGTATTAGTATATTACCTCAATGGATCGGATTTTTCAATGTAAAAAAATAACATTATTTGATAATTTGCAGTTCTTTCGGGAACTTGGTGAGTACTTTAACTCCATCTGCGGTAATATAGACATCATCTTCAATCCGTACACCTGCAACATCAGGGACATAAATACCAGGTTCAATTGTATAAACCATTCCTTCTTCAAGGCGCAGCTGATTGGTTGAAGTCATGGAAGGATATTCATGAACACTGATGCCAAGACCATGACCGAGGCGGTGCGGGAAGTAGTCGCCGTAGCCGGCATCACTAATGATCTTGCGGGCGGTCATATCTACTTCAGCAGCAGTCGTACCAGGTTTGCTTGCTTCAATCGCCGCTATTTGTGCTTTTAATACCGTATCATAGATTTCCTTTTGCTTGTCATTAATATCCCCATAAGCAACCGTTCTGGTAATATCGGAACAATAACGGTCGACTACAACACCTAGATCAAATAATACCAAATCTCCTTTTTTAATTTTCGTCTCGCCTGGATTGCCGTGCGGGGAAGCTGCATTCGCTCCGGTTAATACCATAGTGGAGAACGACATTTCCGTAACCCCTTTTTGTTTTAAAGCATATTCCAAGGCATTAAGTACATCGAGTTCTGTTTTGCCTTCCTTGATCTCACTGCAGCCGAATTCAACCGCATAATCAGCAAGGGCACACGCTTCTTCAATGAGTTTTAATTCTTTGGCGTCTTTAATCATTCTTAGTAGCTGTAATTTTCCCTCAGCTGAAACAAATGATGCTTGCGGGAATAGTTCCAACATCTTTTCGTAGCGTTCTACATTCAAATGCTCTTTTTCGATGGCTACCTTTGACACTCTCTTGATTCGTTTATGTATCGAAGTTTGAATCAATTCCCACGGATGATCCGTATCACTAAAACCGATGATTTCCTGCTCCCAGCCGGCACGTTTCGCATTGTAAATTTCCATTTCCGGACAAACAAGGAAAGGCTCTTGTTCCTGAAAAACAACAAGGGCGAGCAGCCGTTCATGCGGGTCAGTATAATAACCGCTTAAATAAAATACATTTTCGGAAGAAGTTAAGAACGTAACATCCACATTCTTCTCCTTCATCCACGACTTAAGTTTTTCCAAACGATGATTCATCTTTAAGTGCCTCCTTTTAAAAAAATAACTCCAATTTGAGCGTAACAAGATCAATAATAAAAGTAAACTATCTGAACTTACCATGTATGAAAACCAATCAATTATGCCTAAAATACGGCAGGATTTCTCAAACTTTTATGGAAGTAGTATCATGAAGAATGAAAGGGGTAATGAGAATGAAAATTTCATATCATGGACATTCAGTCGTTCAAATTTTTACGAATGGGAAAACGATTTTAATTGACCCGTTTATTACAGGTAATGGACTAACTGATTTAAAGGTTGAAGATGTAAAACCTGATTGTATTATTCTGTCTCACGGACATGGAGACCATATAGGCGATACGGTTGAAATCGCCAAAAAGAATAATGCACTTGTGATTGCCAATGCTGAAATTTCAGCATTCTTAAGTTTCCAAGGGGTTAAAACCCATGCGATGCATATAGGCGGATCTTATCAATTTGATTTTGGCAGGGTAAAGCTGACACAGGCGTTTCATGGATCAGGCTTTATAGATGAAGCGCACAAACAAATTATCTATTGCGGTATGCCGGCAGGAATTTTATTGATGAGTGAAGGAAAAACCATCTATCATGCCGGGGATACGGCGTTATTTTCGGATATGAAGCTGATTGGCGAACGTCATCCGATTGATGTGGCCTTCCTGCCGATTGGGGATAATTTTACAATGGGACCCGAGGATGCGGCATATGCTGCTAAATTGCTGCAGGCAAAGACCGTTGTACCGATACACTATAATACATTCCCGCCGATTAAACAGGATCCGTATCATTTTATTGAACTCTTGGAAACGAAGAACGGAAAAGTTCTGCATCCGGGAGAAGCAATCGAAATTTAAAGGTTCTTAGGCAATTACATACTTTTTTTCCTCCCGCCTGCATAAAGATGAAACAAGCAGTCCATTGAAGAGGGAGGAAAGTGCCGGTGAAAAAGAATCGATATTTACTATGCTTGCTTGTTTGCGGCTTCTTGTTGTATTATGCTGTTTCTCAATTGCCAGTAACGGCAGGGGGAATCAAAGGAGCATTTGCTTTAACCTGGCTTGCGTTTGCATTAATGGTGATTGCCGGAAATCTTACTGCATTGTTATACAGCCCGAAAAGAGAGACGAGGAAGCCGCAAACACAGCGGATGAAGAGAAAATCGCGTTCTTATTATTAATTGAATCAAGACCTTTTAAACTTTATAATGAATCTAAACAGGTTCTGATGAGATGACTGGATGGATTGGAATGCAAAGTTAGAGGTGAAGGTCTTGGCGACAAAGCACGAACAAATATTACAATACATTGATGAACTTCCAATCGGAGAAAAAATATCAGTCAGACAAATTGCGAAGGCAATGAATGTTAGTGAGGGTACTGCTTATCGGGCAATTAAAGAAGCAGAAAATAAAGGCTATGTCAGCACCATTGAACGTGTAGGTACGATTCGGATTGAACGAAAGAAGAAGGAAAATATTGAAAAGTTGACGTTCGCTGAAGTCGTTAATATCGTGGATGGCCAGGTATTAGGAGGCAAAGGCGGATTGCATAAAACCCTCAATAAATTTGTTATTGGGGCAATGAAATTAGAGGCAATGATGCGCTATACGGAAGCAGGCAACTTATTAATTGTCGGCAACCGTACGCAGGCTCATGAGCTTGCCTTAAAAGCAGGAGCGGCTGTCCTCATAACCGGGGGATTCGATACTGAAGACCATGTCAAAAGAATTGCGGATCAGTTGGAACTGCCAATCATCTCTACCACTTATGACACATTTACAGTTGCTACGATGATTAACAGGGCGATTTATGACCAATTAATTAAAAAGGAAATTATTTTGGTAGAAGATATTTTAACCCCGCTTGCCGAAACCTTTTTCTTGCAAACAACGGATAAAGTCGCCAGATGGCACGAATTGAATCAGCAAACGACACATAGCCGCTATCCTGTTGTCGACCAAAATATGAAAATTCAAGGGATGGTTACAAGCAAGGATGTGCTGGGCCAAGAGTTAGAAACCCCCATTGATAAAATTATGACAAAAAATCCGATGACGGTTAATGGAAAAACAAGCGTTGCCTCTACAGCACATATGATGGTCTGGGAAGGGATCGAAGTGCTGCCTGTCTCGGATGACTCTAACCGTCTCGAAGGAATTATCAGCCGTCAGGATGTATTAAAAACATTGCAAATGAACCAAAGGCAGCCGCAGGTTGGCGAAACGATTGACGACATCGTCACCAATCGGCTTGTCTTGCTAGAGGGGAAAGCAAAAGGGGAAGATGCCTTTACCTTAGAGGTTACCCCGCAAATGACCAACTATCTTGGTACCATTTCCTATGGTGTATTTACGACCATCGTCTCAGAGGCAGCCAATCGGATTTTACGCAGTTACAAAAAAGGTGATTTAGTTGTTGAAAATATGACCATCTACTTTCTCAAGCCGGTCCAAATGGAGAGTACCATTGAAATTTATCCAAAGGTACTGGATGTCGGCCGAAAATTTGGAAAAGTCGACGTAGAAGTTTTTAACGATGGGCTGCTGGTAGGAAAAGCTATGATGATGTGTCAGTTGATTGATCGTCAGTAGTTGTTTTAACGCAGCCTAAAAAAGCCGCTTCAATGGCAGAAGCGGCTCAAACTTTTATTTCACTTCCAGTGCCCGTGCTTCCTCTATTGCAAATGGCAGGTAGTGTTTATATTTCTTCAATCCGACCCAGGCAAACAAACCTCCATAAATAATAAATACAACCGCTACAAGATAACTGCCTATTGCATGAGAAATAAACAGAGTATTAACCCCGAAAAACAGGACAAATAGACCAAGAGCCATATTTGACTTTGCTGAAAGCCATTTTTTTTCAACTGGACGGTTGCTTCGAATGTATTTTGTTTTATAAAATAAATAAAAAGCAAAAGACAGAACAATCAAAAACACAAAGACCATCATGACCCATTCCTCCATATTTCGAAAATCTTCTATTATTTTAACTTTATTAATGAAAAAAAGCCAGATTTGGTAATGCTAAGGCAAAAGGAGAGCTTATGAAAGAGCAGATTTTAGAATTAATTGAACAATATGAAACCATCATTGTCCATCGTCACGTTCGTCCCGATCCAGACGCTTATGGTTCACAATGCGGATTGGTTGAAATTTTGAAATCATCCTATCCGGATAAAAAGGTTTTTGCAGTCGGACAAGACGAACCGACATTGGCTTATATGCGTCTCTTGGATCAGATTGATGATGAAACCTATCAGGGAGCTTTGGTAATCGTCTGTGATACGGCAAACGAGGAAAGAATTTGTGATAAGCGTTATGCCAATGGAGACAAACTTATTAAAATAGACCATCATCCAAATGAAGATCCTTATGGAGATGTATTATGGGTTGATACGACAGCCAGCTCTTGCAGCGAAATGATTTATGAGTTTTACCTGTGGGGAAAAGATAAAGGTCTGAAATTAACCGATGAAGCTGCCCGGTTGTTATTTGCCGGTATTGTCGGAGATACGGGAAGATTTCTTTATCCCAGCACAACCGATAAAACCTTTGCTTATGCCGGCGAATTAATTCATTATGATTTCTCGCGGACAGAATTATTTGACAAAATGTATGAGCTTGATCCGAATATTGTAAAATTAAACGGATACATATTGCAGCATTTTGAGTTGCAAGAGAATGGTGTCGCGCATATTAAATTAACGAAGGAACTGCTGGCAGAATATAAAGCCAAGCCGTCGGAGGCTTCTCTTTTGGTTGGGACCTTGGGAGATATAAAAGGAATTAAGGCATGGATCTTCTTTATCGAGGAAAATGACCAAATCAGAGTCAGGCTTCGGTCCAAGGGTTCGGTTATTAATGTGGTGGCAAGGAAATTTAACGGCGGTGGCCATCCGCTTGCCGCCGGCGCGTCCATCTACTCATGGGACGAGGCAGAAGCTGTTATAAAGGCAGTAAATGAGGTGTGTGAATAAAAAATAAGAAACAGCCACGTCGGCTGTTTCTTATTCATAAAAACTGATCTCCAGCTGAATGGTTAACGTTGTATAAATAATCATTTCCTTTACCTTAAGCTTATAGCGCTTTTCATTGATTTTGACCGGCTTGTTTTCAATGATTTTTTTGATCAAGTCTTTATTTTTGGCAACTGTTTCTATATCTTTGGCTAGCATCATTTTGATGTCGTCTCTCACCGAGTCTTCTGTTTGGAAAACACTAAATTCGTCAAGTTTATATTTTTCCCAGTTTGCAATTTTTATGTTAATATTTTGAACGGTGATTTTTTCCAAATTTCGTTTATTGGCCGCTTTATATTCTTCCTGCCAAATCTTAATATCATCTTTATAATCCATAATTTCCTGCTGCTGTTTTCGAATCAGCTTTGCATTCTTTTCCTGCCAAACACAATTAATATATAAAAACATACACCAACTGATGGCGCCGCCAATTGCCATCCCTGCAAAAAAACGCTGCCAGGAAGGTCTGCGGTAATATGGAGGGATCCTCATGATATATGCTCCTGTGTTAACCAATCGATGATTAGGGCCCCGGTTTGGGCACCGCCAAGTGCAGAAAGAATGATTAATAATTGTTTAAACAAATCTTTTGTATCCGCGTTTAAAATTCCCCGCTCGAAGGTGTAAACCACATCAAATGTACCCCCAATCGCTGCGACAATCGCCCATATTCTTAACAGTGATGACAAACGGTAGACGGTGGTTAAAGGAGGCTGTCCAGTTAAAAATGCAGCAAGTCCTCCGATTAATGACCCGCCAAGCAAAACGCCCAATGCGATAAAATAGCTTTCAATAAATGCAGGAATAAAGCCGATTTCTTTCATCTTATCCGTCCTTATCGTTCAGATGCCGTTTCTACATATATATGGACAAAGGGGTGCAAATATGTTTACCAGTAAAACAGAACATATTTTCTTTTTTTTTCGTTGCGTTCTATAATAATAGTTGAATCAAAATTTAAGGGTGTGGCGTTATGTCTTTTATTCACCTGCAGGTGTACAGTGCCTATAGTTTATTGACAAGTACTGCTTCAGTCCCTGAGCTAATTCGGCAGGCAAAGCAATGTGGATTTCGGGCTCTTGCGCTGACCGACCGAAATGTGATGTATGGGGCAATTGAATTTTATAAACTATGTAAAAATCAAAAAATAAAACCAATCATCGGTCTCACGGCAGATATCACAAGCCTCCGGGGGGGAAAGGAGTCGTTTCCGCTTGTTCTGCTTGCAGAAAATGACGAAGGATTTAAAAATTTATTAAAAATCTCCAGTGCGATTCAAACAAAAGCTGAAAATGGTCTTCCGCTAAAATGGCTAAAAAGCTATGCCAAAGGTCTTATTGCCCTTACACCAGGCAGTAAAGGCGAAATTGAACAGGCGTTGCTGAAAGACGATACAGAGGCAGCTAGAGAAATGATTCAACAATTGAATGCAATTTTCGGTAGCGGCAGCTTTTTCTTATCACTGCAAAATCATCATCTCGGGATCGAAACAACTCTTAGAAAGCAGCTTTATACCATTTCAAAGGAAATGAATATTCCGCTTGCAGCAACGAATCATGTCTGCTATTTGAAAAAAGAAGACAGTTTTGCTCATGAATGTTTATTGGCGATAAAAAATGGCGATAAATTGCAGGATGATCATCGGGAAAAACTGGACAGCGATCAATTTTATCTGAAAACAGCAGCTGAAATGGCTGAACTGTTCTCTGATATGCCCGAAGCATTAGAAAATACACTTTTGATTGCCGATCGCTGTCATATCAATATTGAATTAAATAAAACGTACTTACCAGCTTTCCCGACAGAAAATGACATGCGGGCAGATGATTACCTGGAAATGTTATGTCATAAAGGCCTGCATGAACGCTTTGCCAATCCCGAAACAAAATATTTTGAACGGCTGTCATATGAATTAGCAGTGATTAAAAGAATGCAATTTAGCAATTACTTTTTAATTGTATGGGATTTTATGAAATTTGCCCGTGAAAGAGGAATTTTGACAGGGCCGGGAAGAGGATCTGCTGCAGGTTCTCTTGTTGCATATGTCCTCTTTATTACCGATGTAGATCCGATTCAGCATCATCTATTATTTGAACGGTTCTTAAACCCGGAACGGATTACCATGCCCGATATTGATATCGATTTTCCGGATATTAGAAGGGATGAAGTAATTGAATATGTTGCCCGTAAATATGGAGGGCTCCATGTGGCGCAAATTATCACGTTTGGCACCCTGGCAGCTAAAGCTGCATTACGAGATGTGGGACGGGTATTTGGTTTAAATCCGAAAGAACTGGAGTATTTGTCAAAGCTTGTCCCGTCCCGACTGGGAATCAGCCTACAGGATGCTGTCAAAGAATCTGAAACCTTTAGAAAGTTTATTCAGGAAACACCGCTCAACCGCAGGATTTATGAAACAGCGTTAAAACTTGAAGGGCTTCCCCGCCACACTTCGACTCATGCTGCCGGTGTGGTCATAAGTGAAAAGCCATTAGTTGATTTAGTTCCCATTCAGGAAGGTTCAAATGATGTGTATTTAACTCAGTATTCGATGGAATACTTGGAAGAGCTTGGTCTGCTTAAAATGGATTTTTTAGGTTTAAGAAATTTATCTCTGCTGGAATTCATTCTTACATCGATTGAGCGGCAGACAGGAAAAAAAGTGGATATTTCTCATATTCCTTTAGATGATCCAAAGACGTTTGCACTCTTAGCACGTGGGGAAACAACCGGGATTTTTCAACTTGAATCAGAAGGAATGCGAAAGGTGTTAATCCGCTTAAAACCTTCAAGATTTGAAGATATTGTCGCGGTTAATGCGTTATATCGTCCCGGTCCGATGGAAAATATTCCGATATTTATTGATAGAAAACATGGTTCTAGGAAGATCGAATATCCTCATCCTGATTTAAAGCCAATTTTAGAGAATACTTATGGAGTCATCGTCTATCAGGAGCAAATCATGCAGATAGCGGCCAAAATGGCAGGATTTTCTCTTGGAGAAGCAGATCTTTTAAGGCGAGCGGTAGGGAAGAAGAATAAGGAAATTCTTGATCAAGAGCGCCAGCATTTTGTCAATGGTGCAATGAAAAAGGGATATTCAGAATCTCTTGCTAATGACATCTATGACTTAATTGTCCGCTTTGCCAATTATGGATTTAATAGAAGCCACGCGGTTGCATATAGTATGATTGCCTACCAGCTTGCCTACTTAAAAGCAAATTTCCCTATCCATTTTATGGCGGGTCTATTAACTACTGCGATTGGCAATGAGTCGAAAATTGCCCAATATATTATGGAATCAAAGCAAATGGAAATCCCGATCCTCCCGCCATCTATTAATCAAAGCAGTTTCTCCTTTCAGGTGGAGCGAGGAGGTATCCGTTACAGTTTGGCGGCCATTAGAAGCGTTGGAAGAGCGGCGCTGAAAGAAATTTTTCAAGCAAGAAAGGTTAGGAAATTTGCGGATCTATTTGATTTCTGCATTCGCGTTTCAACGAAGTCGGTTAATCGAAAAACGCTAGAATATCTTGTTCACTCAGGCAGTTTTGATGAATTCGGTGAAGACCGTGCAGTGCTTCTAGCAAGCTTGGATGTTGCTATTGAACATGCGCAAATCTTTAAACCCCAAGATGAAAAACAAATTGATTTATTTGAGGATGAACTGATCCCGAAACCGAAATATGTCCCGATGGATCCTATCAGCCAAGAGAATAAACTGGCGCTGGAAAAAGGTGCACTCGGAATTTATCTTTCCGACCATCCGATCTCTATTTATGAACAAGCGCTAATACAGAGCGGAGCTAAACCTTTATTTCAATCAAAGAATAACGGAAATAGGACTTTTGCAGGAGTCTATGTGTCAGACGTAAAAGTCATCCGTACAAAAAAAGGCGAAGCGATGGCATTTCTCACGGTAAGTGATTCAAGCGGTGAGATGGAAGCAGTGGCGTTTCCGAATGTTTACAAAAAATATTTACTTTATCTGCAAAAAGGAAAATTGGCTCTGATCGAAGGAAAAATCGAAGAGCGGGACGGCAGATTGCAATTTATTATTCAGCAAATATTTGAAATTGAAAACTGGTTGAAAAGAAACTCTGCCAAACAACCGGTATTATATTTGCAAATACCGGTTGATAAACAAGATGAACAATCATTGCAGTATGTCAACAAACTATTAAATAAAAATAGAGGGAGTACGTCTGTCATTTTGCATTATGAATCCACAAGAAAAACGATCAAGCTTGGTCCAGAGAAACATATCCATCCTGATTTGTCATTATTGGAGCAATTAAGAGATTTCCTTGGTGCAGGCAATGTCGTGCTGAAAGATTAGTTCTTTACAACTTCAATAGATATGTTATAGTGTTAAGGAGACAAGTGTGGTCAAACAATCATTGCTAGGGATGTTTAATATAGAATGTTAATATTCATTCGAGGGGTGACATTTCTTGACTTTACGGGAAGAAGCATTACATATGCATCGAATTAATAAAGGAAAGTTAGAGTCAAAATCAAAAGTTCTTGTTCGGAATGCGCATGACTTAAGTCTAGCTTATTCACCCGGTGTAGCAGAACCGTGTAAAGAAATATATGATAAACCTGAAACAGTATATGAGTATACAATGAAAGGAAATATGGTTGCAGTTGTTTCTGATGGAACAGCTGTTCTAGGTCTGGGGAATATTGGACCTGAAGCTGCTCTTCCTGTCATGGAAGGTAAGGCTGTCCTTTTTAAAAGTTTTGCCGGTGTGGATGCCTTTCCCATTTGTTTAAATACAACAGATGTTGATAAAATTGTCGAGACGGTAAAGCTTTTGGAACCCACTTTTGGCGGGGTCAATCTTGAAGATATTGCCGCTCCGAATTGCTTCGTCATAGAGGAAAGATTGAAAAAAGAAGCCAATATCCCCGTTTTCCACGACGATCAGCATGGAACTGCCATTGTTACAGTTGCAGGTCTTGTTAATGCTCTTAAGCTGACAGGAAAGAAAATGACAGAAATTAAAGTAGTGATCAATGGCGCCGGCGCAGCTGGAATCGCGATCATAAAACTTTTGTACAGCTACGGTGTAAGAGACATCATCATGTGTGATACAAAGGGGGCTATTTACGAAGGCCGCCCGAATGGAATGAATACAGTGAAGGCTGAAGTAGCCAAGTATACAAACCGGGATAATCTGACCGGAACCCTTGCTGATGTTATTAAAGGCGCTGACGTATTTATCGGTGTTTCTGTGGCAGGGGCTTTGACAAAAGAAATGGTTGCTTCGATGAATCCTGATCCTATCATTTTTGCAATGGCTAACCCTGTTCCGGAAATTATGCCGGATGATGCGAAGGAAGCCGGTGCCAAAGTGATCGGAACCGGACGCTCTGATTTTCCAAACCAAGTAAACAATGTACTTGCTTTTCCAGGAATTTTCCGCGGTGCCCTTGATGTTCGCGCAACTCATATTAATGAAAAAATGAAAATTGCTGCGGTCGAGGCAATCGCTGACTTAATTAGCGAAAATGAACTAAATCCGGATTATGTTATTCCAAGACCATTTGATCCAAGGGTTGCTCCGAATGTTGCGGGTGCCGTTGCGAAAGCGGCTATGGAGACTGGGGTTGCCCGTCTTAAAGTGGATCCGGAAGCAGTAAAGGAAAAAACGAAGCGGCTCGCTCTTATTGGGAAAAGTGAGTAACAAATTACCTGGGAAGCTATTCTAAGACATTGATTGTTCCGGGGGAAAACCTTTAGAGCTTAAAATATATGAGCGCCTGTATGTCGGGCGCTCCTTCCGTTAGAAGAAACACCTAAGATTTAAGGCCAGGATGAAGCAGAAGCTGCGAAATTTGTCCTTTTTCCAAGACAAAATCCAACAGAATTTTAAATCTTCATCTATTATATTGGAAGTTGTACAGACCCTTTCATTTCCATTAAAATAATAAAATGTATGAAGTCGAATGAAGAGAGAAAGAATGCATAAGTAAGGGTATATAGGGCATTTTGCAGCAGTCAGGAATGTCACGAAAGGGAGGTTTATTTTTTTGGCGCTTAAAGATTTATTTACCAAACCAACTGTCAAAAAGAAAAAGTATGCGACCATTCCAAGGGAAGCGGCGAAAAGTGATGTTCCGGAAGGAATCATGACAAAGTGCCCTTCATGCAAGAAGATATTATATACGAAAGAATTGTTAAAAAATGTAAAGGTATGTTTGCATTGCGGACATCACTTTCCAATGAACGCCAAGGAACGAATCGACAGCTTTATTGATGAAGGAAGTTTTGAAGAAATCAATGAAAACATGATTTCGAAAAATCCATTAAACTTTCCTGATTATCTGGAAAAACTCGAAAAAGATCGGCAAAAAAGCAAGATTAATGAAGCAGTTGTAACAGGGATTGGAACGGTTAATGGACAAAAAATAGTTGTGGCCATTATGGACTCTACCTTTCGAATGGGCAGTATGGGATCTGTAGTAGGTGAAAAAATTACCCGTGCAATTGAAAAAGCTGATGAATTATCTGTCCCATTTATCATTTTCACAGCATCAGGCGGTGCAAGGATGCAAGAAGGGGCATTAAGTTTAATGCAGATGGCTAAAACAAGTGCTGCATTAAAAAAATTCAGTGATCATGGCGGTTTAATTATTTCGATTATGACCCATCCGACAACGGGCGGTGTCTCGGCAAGTTTCGCTTCACTGGGTGATTATAACCTGGCCGAGCCAGGTGCGTTAATTGGTTTTGCTGGACGCCGGGTAATTGAACAATCGATTCGGGAACAATTGCCGGAGGACTTTCAAACAGCCGAATTTCTATTAAAACATGGCCAGTTGGATGCGATTATTCCAAGAACGGAATTAGTCGAGAAGATCACGAACATTCTCGAAATCCATCAGCCTGGGAGGGAACTGACATGGTAGGAGAATTGGAATTTGAACGGCCGCTCGTGGAACTGCGGAAGAAAATTGCCGAACTTAAGGAGTTTACGCAAAATACGGATGTAGACTTAAGTTCTGAAATCCAAAAGTTAGAATCTCGTCTTGCGAAATTGGAGCAAGATATATATGAAAATATGAAACCTTGGGATCGGGTGCAAATTGCCCGCCTTGCTAACAGGCCGACAACCCTTGACTATATTTCTTATTTATTTGAAGACTTTTTTGAGTGTCATGGTGACAGGACGTTTGCGGATGATGAAGCAATTGTCGGAGGAATAGCCAAATTTAGGGGTCTGCCGGTTACCGTTATTGGACACCAAAGAGGAAAAGACACGAAAGAAAATATTCGCAGAAACTTTGGTATGCCGCATCCGGAAGGGTATCGCAAAGCATTAAGGTTGATGAAGCAGGCCGATAAATTCAAACGCCCGATTATTTGTTTTATCGACACGAAAGGTGCCTATCCGGGAAAAGCGGCGGAAGAACGCGGTCAAAGTGAGGCCATTGCCCGAAACCTTTTTGAAATGGCTGGTCTAAGAGTGCCAGTTGTTTGTGTTGTAATTGGAGAAGGAGGCAGTGGCGGCGCACTTGGATTAGGTGTAGGAAACCGGATTTATATGCTGGAAAACTCGACCTATTCGGTGATCTCACCAGAAGGCGCGGCTGCAATTCTATGGAAAGATGCATCGCTTGCGAAAAATGCGGCAGAATCGATGAGAATTACGGCTCCTGATTTGAAAGAACTGGGAATTATTGATGATATTATTCCGGAAGTAAAAGGTGGAGCGCATAAGGATGTACAGAAACAGGCCGAAGAAATCGAAAAGGTTCTTGTGTCTTCTCTTAAAGAACTGATGAACTTATCTGAAGACGAACTGATCGCAGACCGCTATAATCGGTTTAGGACGATAGGAGAATATGGCTTTGTTAAAGATTATATTGGTGTTAATTAAACGTGCTTTATCGGGCACGTTTTTATCATGAATAAAAATTTCGATTGCTGCATTTTTATACTAAGATAATGAAATGTTTTCGCATTTTCTGATGACGGCGCTTCCAATAAACATTGAAACGTTTGCAGTTAACAGATAATTCTGTCTATTCAAATTCTATGTATAAGATTGTTGTTAAGGGCATTTCTTCATGTTATTTTATTAATATTCATATGTTTTATGTCGATAATAGAAGAAGGTTAATGATAAAAAGCCTTCTAAACACTTTTAACGAAAATGCTAATTTAATCTTGAGGTGATAGACATGAAGAAAATTGGGGTGCTTACAAGCGGCGGAGATGCTCCAGGAATGAACGCGGCGATTCGTGCCGTAGTCCGAAAAGCCATCTATCATGATATGGAAGTGTATGGGGTTTATGGAGGCTATTCCGGATTAATTTGCGGCAATATAAAACAATTAGAACTAGGCTCTGTTGGTGATATTATTCATCGGGGAGGAACGATGCTTTATTCAGCCCGCTGTCCGGAATTTAAGAATATTGAAGTACAGACAAAGGGAGTTGAACAGCTCAAGGCCCATGGAATTGAGGGGCTTGTTGTGATTGGCGGTGACGGTTCCTATCGAGGGGCAAAAGCGCTGACAGAACACGGTTTCCCATGTGTTGGCGTACCGGGAACGATTGATAATGATATCCCTGGAACAGAAATGACGATCGGTTTTGACACAGCATTGAATACAGTCATTGATGCGATCGATAAAATCCGCGATACAGCAACATCGCATGAAAGAACTTTTGTCATTGAAGTAATGGGGCGGAATGCAGGAGATATCGCACTTTGGGCAGGACTTGCCGGCGGGGCAGAAACCATTTTAATTCCTGAAGAGAACTATGATATGAACGAGATTGCCGACAGGCTTCGCAAAGGTCAAGAGCGCGGGAAGAAACACAGTATCATTATCGTTGCAGAAGGTGTTTGCAGTGGAGTAGAATTTGCCAAGGAGCTGCAGGAATTGACTCACTTTGACACAAGGGTGTCGGTATTAGGACATATTCAGCGCGGTGGAACACCGACAGCAGCAGATAGAGTTCTGGCTAGCAGATTGGGCGCACGTGCAGTAGAACTATTAATCGAAGGAAAAGGCGGCCGAGCAGTAGGAATTGAGAATAACCAGCTGGTTGATTACGATATTATTGAAGCATTAGAGCAGAGAAAACATAAATTGGACTTAAATCTTTATAAATTATCAAAAGAATTATCAATCTAAAATTAAAAAATGATAAAATGCAGCTGCGCCTGAAAAAGGCGCTAGACGCATTTTAATAGGGAGGCTATAAAATGCTGCGGAAAACAAAAATCGTATGTACGATTGGTCCAGCTAGCGAAAGCGTGGAAAAATTGGAACAGTTGATCAATTCAGGTATGAACGTTGCCCGTTTAAATTTCTCTCATGGGGATTTTGAGGAGCATGGCATGAGAATCAAAAATATACGGGAAGCTGCAAAGCGGGCTGGAAAAACGGTTGCTATTTTGCTTGATACAAAAGGTCCTGAAATTCGTACACATAATATGCAAAACGGTGCCATTGAGCTCCAATCTGGAGATTCAGTTATTATTTCCATGACAGAAGTGGTAGGAACGAAAGAGAAATTTTCCATTACATATCCCGGATTAATCGAAGATGTTCATGTTGGTTCCAAAATTTTATTGGATGATGGACTAATTGCACTGGAAGTAACCAATGTTGACAAGTCTGCCAATGAAATCCATACGAAAATTTTAAACAGCGGTGTACTGAAAAATAAAAAAGGGGTGAACGTTCCGGGCGTATCCGTAAATTTACCGGGGATCACCGAGAAGGATAGAAAAGATATTCTTTTCGGAATCGAACAGGGGATTGATTTTATCGCTGCCTCTTTTGTCCGCCGTGCCAAAGATGTATTGGAAATTCACCAGCTTTTAGAAGAAAATAATGCGACACATATTCAGATTATCCCTAAGATTGAAAATCAAGAGGGGGTAGACAATATTGATGAAATCCTCGAGGTTTCGGATGGATTAATGGTAGCTCGCGGGGATCTTGGCGTCGAAATTCCAGCCGAGGAAGTTCCGCTAGTTCAAAAAATGCTGATTAAAAAATGCAATGCAATGGGAAAACCGGTCATCACTGCTACCCAAATGCTCGATTCCATGCAGAGAAATCCTAGGCCGACTCGTGCGGAAGCAAGCGATGTAGCGAACGCGATTTTTGATGGTACTGACGCGATTATGTTGTCCGGTGAAACTGCGGCAGGTCTTTATCCTATTGAAGCAGTAAAAACAATGCACACCATTGCACTAAGAGCCGAGCAGGCATTGGATCATAAAGAAATCTTATCAACCCGCAGCAAAGATACAGAACATAATCTGACCGATGCGATTTGCCAATCCGTCGCCCACACGGCGATTAATTTGGAAGTAAAATCGATTATTACGCCAACTGAAAGTGGCCATACTGCACGAATGATCTCCAAATATCGGCCAAAGGCTAATATTGTTGCGATTACAGCAAATGACTATGTCTGCCGGTGTTTATCTCTTGTTTGGGGAGTTTATCCACAGCTTGGCACAAAAGCGGAAACAACAGATGAAATGCTTGAAATTGCCGTAGAAGAAAGCTTGAACAGCGGAGTCGTCAAACATGGTGATTTAGTTGTGATTACTGCCGGTGTTCCTGTTGGTGAAGCTGGCACAACGAATTTGATGAAAATTCATGTCGTTGGCGACGTTATCATTAAAGCGCAAGGAATTGGACGGAAATCAGCTTTTGGCAAAATCGTTATCGCTCATAATGCCAAGGAAGCTTTAGATAAAGTAAAGCCTGGTTCCATCCTGGTTACCATCGGTTCAGATAGAGAAATGGTGCCTGCTATTGAAAAATGTGCTGCCCTTATTACTGAAGAAGGCGGGTTAACTAGCCATGCTGCTGTAGTTGGTTTAAATCTTGGGATCCCTGTTATTGTTGGAGTAGAAAATGCCCTTGCTCTGTTTAAAGAAGGACAAGAGGTAACGGTCGATGCTGTCAGGGGAATTATTTATAACGGTCATGCAAGTGTCCTATAAAAAACAGCTTCCAGTGGAAGCTGTTTTTTAAACTTCTTTTCCTTTTATAAAGTCCCATAAATCGTGAAAAACATTGGCTCGGTAGAGAGCGCCAATGACAACAAGGGTTACGGGACCTAAGATGAGCCCGAGAAATCCGATTAATTCAAAGCCGATAAATAAAGCAATTAATGTAGCTAACGGATTAAGTCCGATACTCGAGGAAAGGATTTTCGGTTCGATAATCTGCCGTTGAACGATCACAATAATATAAAGGACACCGAGTCCAATGGCAAGTCCTGTATCACCACTAATGATTTCATAAAGAATCCATGGAACAAAGACAATTCCTGTCCCAACATAAGGAAGAAGTTCGACAATTCCGGTAATCAGAGCTATGGTAATTGCATAATCAACTCTTAATATGAGCAGACCGATTAAAATAATGACAGCCGTAATAGAAATAAGTGTTAATTGTGCTTTAAGGAAACCGACTAAAGCCTTTTTTAAATCTACAAAAACCGTTCTTCCACTCACTTTTGCTTTATTAGGAAGAATTTTACTTCCTAATGCAGATAATTTATACCAGTCTTTACTGATAAAAAATGTAGCCAGCAAGGAAAAAATCAATAACGTTGCTGCTCCCGGAATCCACGAAATGAGATTGGGGATTTTAAGAAATAAATTTTGTAGGAAGGAGCCAACCGTTGTGGCGACATTTTTTCCGACATTTTGAATGTTGGTCATAATTGTATTTTGCTGTCCGACATCAAGCTTATTGAATGCACTTGTCATATGATTGTAAATAGGGATAATCTGATCGGCAACAAAGTTTTCAATATAGTTAATAATTGTATCCAGATGGTCTGGAACGACTGTTGCCAAATAATTAGCTCCGGTTACAATTTCGGCAATTAACAGGGTCACTAGTCCCGCAAATACGGCGATAATCAAGACTAGCGAGATAAAAACCGCAAGCACCCGGGGCATCCGGACCTTATTTTCCAATAAATTGACGAGCGGATTCATTATAAAGGCAATAATAATCCCAATTAAAAATGGATAGGTCACTTTTGATAAATAATAAAAAGCAAGAATTCCTAACATAACCGCACCGATGACTATGATAAATCTTATGGTTCGGTAGACATACTTTAAATCCAAACAATAACCTCCAATCATTGATGGAATAGCTAATTTTAGTTTAACATTTTATTAACAACAGTGCATAATTTTCCATAATATTAAAGTATCAGAAATTGTGAAACTTTGCAGGCCATACAGTTTTTTGTAAATATCATAATTATATTAAGATAATAAAAGGGGTGAACAAAAAATGGTAAGTGAGTCGATATTATTTTTAATGTTACTATTAGTCATTGGCTTTATAGCGAAAAATAGTTCTCTGATGATTGCCATTTTGATGTTACTTTTGTTAAAGACTGGCGGAATGAATGAGAAGGGCTTTATTTTTCTTCAGACAAAGGGCATAGATTGGGGAGTAACAATCATAACCATTGCAGTATTGGCACCAATCGCCAGCGGCGATATTGGGTTTAAAGACTTGACAGCGGCCTTTAAATCTTCCTATGCCTGGATTGCACTTATTTCCGGAATGCTTGTTGCTCTTCTTGCAAAAGGTGGAGTAAAGCTGTTAGCGGATGATCCTCAAATTACAACGGCACTTGTCTTAGGGACGATTCTATCTGTATCTATCTTTAAAGGGGTAGCCGTCGGTCCCTTGATCGGGGCAGGAATTGCCTATACTGCAATGAAATTTGTCGGATATTTCAGCTAGATTTTTTGTAAAATAATATTTTTTTGTATTTTTCAATTCCTTTTCGTTCACAAAAAATTAATTATTGTTTATAATAGGCATGTAAGCAGAATTTATTTTACATAAACTATATAGAAATATGATTATTTATGCTTGTGAATGAAAGGGGATACAAATTCTCAAAGGTTGATGCTGAGTAAACGCTCAGTCAATTGGCGGCCATTGCTTTTATTTATTCTTGCTAAAGAAAGGGAATGAATACCTGTTTGAAAAGATTGTTAAGAGAACGGGTATTGGGGAAAATGAAAGAAGAAGGAGAGATTTAATATGACAGTAACTCGCGGTCTTGAAGGAGTAGTGGCAACAACTTCCTCCATCAGCTCCATTATTGATGACACACTGACGTATGTCGGCTACAACATTGATGATTTAGCTAAAAATGCAAGCTTCGAGGAAGTAATTTATTTATTATGGCATCTGAAATTGCCAAATGAAGAACAATTAGCCGAATTGAAAAAACAACTGGCTGAAAATGCTGAGCTCCCTAAAGAAGTAATTGAACATTTCCATATGTATCCGATCAAAAAAGTCCATCCGATGGCAGCCCTTCGTTCTGCAGTTTCTTTATTAGGATTATATGATGAAGAAGCAGATGTTATGGAACGCGAGGCAAACTATCGGAAAGCGATTCGCCTGCAAGCTAAACTGCCGACAATCGTGGCAGCATTTGCCCGTATCAGAAAAGGTCTGGATCCAATTGCACCAAGAAAGGATTTAAGCTTCGCAGCTAATTTCTTATACATGCTGACAGGAAAAGAGCCTGAAAAAATTGCTGAAGAAGCTCTTAATAAGGCACTTGTTCTTCATGCAGATCATGAATTAAATGCTTCTACATTTACTGCACGTGTCTGCGTTGCAACATTGTCTGATATATACTCCGGCATTACTGCAGCCATCGGTGCGCTAAAAGGACCGCTTCATGGCGGCGCAAATGAAGCCGTTATGAAAATGTTGACGGAAATCGGCAGTCTTGAAAACGTTGAACCGTATATTCGTGGAAAACTTAATAAAAAAGAAAAAATCATGGGCTTTGGCCACCGCGTATACCGTAAAGGTGACCCTCGGGCAAAACATTTGAAAGAAATGTCCAAAAAGTTAACAGAACTAACAGGTGAACCATACTTGTACGATATGTCTGTTAAAATTGAAAGCATTGTTACCGGTGAGAAGAAACTTCCACCAAATGTAGACTTCTATTCAGCATCTGTATACCACAGCCTGGGAATTGACCATGATTTAATGACCCCAATTTTTGCAGTCAGCCGTGTTTCCGGATGGCTAGCTCATATTTTAGAGCAATATGAAAACAATCGCCTGATCCGACCACGTGCAGAATATACTGGCCCAGGAATGCAGAAATATGTTCCAATAGAACAGAGGGGTTAATAGTTTACATTTTTTCTAAAAATTGATTCAATAAGAATGAATGGAAGGTTAGAGACTTTTCGCTCTCTAACCTTTGATTCAGTATGTGCTTTGTTTTTTACATAATTAGGAGGGATTACAACTATGCAAGGCGAAAAAATTACAGTTAAGAATGGAGTATTAAACGTACCTAACAACCCAATTGTTCCATTTATTGAGGGAGACGGAACAGGGCCTGATATTTGGAGAGCATCTTATCGAGTGCTAGATGCAGCTGTTGAAAAGGCCTATAAAGGGGAACGCAAAATTGTTTGGAAAGAAGTTTTAGCAGGTGAAAAGGCATTTAATCAAACAGGAGAATGGCTCCCGCAAGAAACGCTTGATGTCATCAGCGAATATTTAATCGCCATCAAAGGGCCATTAACAACACCTGTCGGTGGTGGAATCCGTTCTTTAAACGTAGCTTTAAGACAAGAACTTGACCTGTTTGTCTGCCTGCGTCCGGTAAGATGGTTTGAAGGGGTTCCTTCTCCGGTTAAACGCCCGCAAGATACCGATATGGTCATCTTCCGTGAGAATACAGAAGATATTTATGCGGGGATCGAATACGCAAAAGGATCTGAAGAAGTTAAAAAGGTAATTGAATTTTTACAAAATGAAATGGGCGTTAAGAAGATTAGATTCCCAGAAACCTCCGGTATCGGCATTAAGCCTATTTCTGAAGAAGGTACAAGTCGTCTTGTTCGCGCTGCTATTAATTATGCGATTAAAGAAGGACGTAAATCTGTTACCCTTGTTCACAAAGGCAACATTATGAAATTCACTGAAGGTGCATTTAAAAACTGGGGATATGAGCTCGCTGAAAGAGAATTTGGCGATAAAGTATTTACTTGGGCTCAATATGACCGCATTAAAGCGGAACAAGGCGTCGAAGCAGCTAACAAAGCACAGGCAGATGCAGAAGCTGCTGGCAAAATCATTGTAAAAGATGCAATCGCTGATATCTTCTTACAACAAATTTTAACCCGTCCGCGTGAATTTGATGTTGTGGCTACTATGAACCTAAATGGTGACTATATTTCAGACGCCCTTGCTGCTCAAGTTGGCGGTATCGGTATTGCTCCAGGTGCCAATATTAACTATGAAACTGGCCATGCAATTTTTGAAGCAACACATGGTACTGCTCCTAAATATGCTAATTTGGATAAGGTAAATCCTTCTTCTGTGATCTTGTCCGGCGTTCTTATGCTTGAGCATTTGGGCTGGAATGAAGCTGCGAAATTGATTATTAAATCAATGGAAAAAACGATTGCTTCAAAAGTCGTAACCTATGACTTTGCCCGCTTAATGGAAGGCGCTAAAGAAGTAAAAACTTCAGAATTTGCAGATGAACTAATTAAGAATATGGACTAATTGGTGTCAACAGTAATGAGCTGTTATCGAACAGCTCATTACTGAGTCATAAATACGCATAAAAGGGGAGATCTACTTATGTCATTAAAGCGTAAAAAGATTTCTGTAATCGGCGGCGGCTTCACTGGGGCTACAACAGCATTTTTACTTGCACAAAAAGAACTTGGGGATGTTGTGTTAGTTGATATCCCGCAAATGGAAAACCCAACAAAAGGGAAAGCTTTAGACATGCTTGAAGCAAGTCCTGTTCAAGGCTTTGATTCCAATATTATTGGTACTTCTAATTACGAAGATACGAAGGACTCTGACATTGTCGTCATCACAGCAGGAATTGCCCGCAAACCTGGCATGAGCCGTGATGACTTAGTGCAAACAAATCAAAAAGTAATGAAGAGTGTAACTCAGGAAATTGTAAAATACTCTCCTAATTCAATTATTATTGTTCTAACCAACCCAGTTGATGCCATGACATACACCGTATATAAAGAGTCAGGCTTCCCTAAAAATCGCGTAATCGGTCAGTCAGGTGTTCTGGACACCGCTCGTTTCTGTACGTTTGTTGCTCAAGAATTAAACCTGTCAGTAAAAGATATTACCGGCTTTGTTCTAGGCGGCCATGGGGATGATATGGTACCTCTTGTGCGTTATTCTTACGCCGGCGGTATTCCGTTAGAAACACTAATTCCAAAAGACCGTTTAGAGCGAATCGTAGAACGTACGAGAAAAGGAGGCGGTGAAATCGTCAATCTGCTTGGCAATGGAAGCGCCTATTATGCACCTGCGGCGTCATTAGTACAAATGTGTGAAGCAATTCTGAAAGACCAACGCCGCATTATCCCATCCATTGCGTATTTGGAAGGCGAATATGGCTATGAAGGCATTTACCTCGGTGTGCCTACAATCCTTGGTGCAAATGGTATTGAAAAAGTCATCGAACTTGAGCTGACCAAAGACGAAAAAGCTGCATTAGATCAATCTGCAAATTCTGTCCGTAAAGTTATGCAAGTTTTAGTGTAATGTCCCTTTTTAGAAAATTCGGGAAAATCACCTCGGATTTTCTTGTATTCTACATTGGAATCGCTTACAAACAAGGGGTGACAAGATGCTTTTAGGGAAAAAGCGCAAATTGGGAAGGAGAATCGATGAAATATCGGCTGGGGAAAAATTATCGGTAACGACGAAGGTTGAAGACAAAGATCTTCTTCTCTATTTAGGTTTAACAGATGATGCAAACCCTCTCTATATACAGCATGATTATGCATCACAGACTCCATTTGAAAAACCGATCGTCCCGGCCGTTATGCTTACAGGTATGATCACTTCCGCCATTTCAAAATACTTACCAGGACCCGGAAGTCATGTTTTAAGTCAGAAGATCGATTTTCCTAAACCCGTCTATCATTACGAAACAATTGAGTTGTTATTTGAAGTAATAGAGGTAAATCGTTCAGAACATACGGTAGTCATGAATGTTACAGGAACCAATGAAAGGCACGAGACCATCATCAGCGGGAAACTCAAAGTTTCCCCTCCCCATCGATTAAAAGAGATCCATGGGATCGCGTTGGAAAACTTTTAAGAGAAATGCTCAAGCGCCATGGTCGAGCTGAACAATACTTGAAGTCAAAAATTTATACTTCTTTTTAAAAAAGTGTTTTAGACAAAATATCTTCCTAATTATAGGGG
>NZ_BCUZ01000041.1 GCF_001591485.1 Neobacillus fumarioli NBRC 102428
GTATTTTTTTAAATTCAATTACAAAATAAGGTAAATATATGGTATACTGATGTTAACAAATGAAGAAGGGATGATGGGTGGACAATGATTAACTAATCTTATTTTTCAAATTTGAAATCGCATATTTCAAATGAAACAAAAATAGGATTAGTCTGCCCATTTTCTAATAAATGTATTTAAGCTATTGATGAAAATAGCTTATTTGAATCTGTTAAGGTATGGCTGATCCTTCCAAATGAACTGGGAGGATTTTTTGTTCTCCCTTTAATGTGAGGGAAAGATATATGAAGGAAATATTGAAATTAACCAATGTTGGCTATGAAGTTTTGGACGGAAAGATTTTTGAAGAGATCAATGCTAGTGTTCAAGAAGGGGGATGTGATTGGTGTCATTGGCAAAAATGGTGCAGGAAAATCGACGCTGCTTCAATTAATAAACAGTGATTTGGTGCCGATAAAAGGACAAATCCAAAGAATTGAGCAAAACTTGAAAGTTACGATGGTGGAACAAGAAACCGAGTCACTCTCTTCTGGTGATCAGACCATTTTTGAAGTTAAATTACTGGAGAAATGGCACGTACCAGTACATGATTTTTCGCAACTAAACGGAGGAGAAAAGCGGAAAGCACGGCTGGCAAGGGGATTTTCAAATGAGGCAGACCTTTTATTATTAGATGAGCCGACAAACCATCTTGATGAGCAAAGCTTGGAATTGCTTAAAATCCAGATAAAAAATTATAAAGGGAACATCATTCTTGTCTCGCACGATCGATATTTTTTAGATGCTGTTGCAACAAAAATATGGTCGATTGAAGGGAAGAACCTGATTGAACACAAAGGAAATTATACAAGTTACATGGAGTTCCGCAAGCAGAAAAGATTGACCCAGCAGCGTGAATACGAAAAACAACAAAAAATGGTGGAACGAATAGAAGAGCAAATAAATGAACTTACGTCTTGGTCGAAAAAAGCTCACGCACAATCCACGAAAAAAGAAGGCTTTAAAGAATACTACCGTGTGAAAGCAAAGCGTATGGATGCACAAGTAAAATCAAAACGAAAACGCCTTGAAAAAGAGCTTGAAAAAGCAAAAGTTGAACCTGTCGAGCCGGAATATACGGTACGTTTTTCAATAAATGCAAATCATAAAGCAGGAAGACGGTTTTTAGAAGTCAGGAATTTAGCAAAGTCTTTTGGCGGCCGAACATTATTTAAAGATGTCAATTTCACCATTCAACATGGTGAGAAGGTTGCCATCATCGGTCCAAATGGCTGCGGCAAAACGACATTATTAAAAGTAATTGTAGGAGAAGAAAGGTTTGATGGGGATATGTGGATTTCACCATCTGCACAAATTGGTTATTTATCGCAGGATGTATTCGATTTGCCGCTTGACCAGACACCTGAGCAGCTTTTTTTCCAAGAAACATTTGAGGCAAGAGGAAAAGTGCAAAGTTTAATGAAGCATTTAGGATTTACTGCTTCCCAGTGGAAAGAGCCGATTCGAAATATGAGCATGGGCGAGCGGGTAAAGTGTAAGTTGATGGTATTTATAATGGAAGAAAAAGATGTGCTTATTTTAGATGAGCCGACAAATCATCTTGACTTACCTTCCCGTGAACAGCTGGAAGAAACGTTAGCACAGTACAATGGAACACTTATTATCGTTTCGCACGATCGTTATTTTCTCGAAAAAACGACGACCCACCAACTCGTTATTATGAATCATCGCAAACAAAAGCAGCCGAATGAATGGCCTCGAGAAAGAGATCAGCTGGATGAGCTCCGGTTAAAGCTTGAAACAGAAAGACAAGAAGTTTTAGGAAAACTTAGCTTCATGACGCCCAATGATCCAGCGTATAGGGAACTTGATAAGAGGTTTAAAGAACTTACGGAGGAAATAAAAAACTTTTGTAATAGATAGGGTTTCTTTATACTATCCATTCAAAACTACGCGGTTTTTTACGGATTCGAGTTCCAATACCGTTGATTGGAACGTGAACTAGTCGGATATTTTCGGGACCATGCGCCAATATGGTTGATTGGAACATGAACTACGTGGATATTACCGGGCTTATGCGCCAATCCGGTTGATTGGAACATGAACTACGTGGATATTTTCGGGACCATGCGTCAATCCCGTTGATTGGAACATGAATTACGTGGATATTTTCGGGAACATGCGCCAATCCGGTTGATTAGAACATGAACTACGTGGATATTTGCGGATTCCAGTTCCAATACATTGGAACTTGAATTATCGGGTTTACTTCCTATGTACTGTATATGGCACTAAGGGTGGTTCTGTTAGGCCGGACATGATCGTTACCCCGACAATGAAGGTTAGCGCGCTAATCTCTTTAATAACAAAAAGGCTTATTCTCTCTTTAAGGTGGAATAAGCCTTTGAAAGTTTATATATTAGCTGGTTACAGTTTCTTGAATGGAGAAAAATAAGTTGTTTTTCTCCACCTGTGGGGGTTGTTTTCGAAAGCGTTGGCGAAAGGCCTACCTTGGTTTATTAGACAGCCCCTTCTGTCATCTGCCTCGATGCTTCTGTTTCTTTTTTTGCACCTTTAACTCACGTTTTCGTTTTTTCTCCTCTTCACGCTGTTCCCGTAATACCATTTTGCGTTCTGTTTTATTTGCTTCAAATGATAACCGGATGGCTTCTTGGGCTTTGGTATGCGTTGTTCTTTTTAATTCTTGTGCCGCTTCCCGTAATAATCGTTTCGTATTTTTCGGTCGCTCTTTTCGCTCGATTTCCACTCCGTGTGTCGCGAAGCTTTGAAAAAACGGTAACATGTGTTGTTGGATAAAGAAATAGATCTCTTCATCAGACGGTTCCGGACCGAATATATACTTTGCTGCATTTAGGCATCCGTGCATTTCTTTCTCAATTAACCCAACAAAAAATTGCCCGTCATGATATACTGTCAGTTTCATTGACAGCCCCTCCTTGAATAAAAAATATGAAAATGCTGGACATCCCGGAGGGGAAGGTTACTGACACCTGTACGGTGCGTCCGGACTACCAACCGGAGCTGTGTTTTTGCATTTTCAATCCTTATTATAGTGAGTTCTTCCGTTTTTCGCCACTGCTCTTTTGCATAAAATTACATTTGATAAGATATTAGGAAATATCCTTTTTATTTTATAATTCAGATTTTTCCTCCTGACTCTTTTCTACTATGGATTTAATTGATAAAGTGTAAGATAAAGTGAAAATCTAAAAGCGAAATAAAGGAACATGAACATGCAAACAATCCATATGAACCAACAAGAACCGCTTCTTTCGTTTGAATTTGCCTCTTCAACAGGTGAGATCAAGCCGATGACATTTTACAATCCAATAAAAGTGATTATTGCCTATAAGACGGAAGATGTAATCCCTTGCTTTGAACAGATTGAGGAGGCCATCCATCAGGGATATTATGTTGCAGGTTTTCTAACTTATGAAAGTGCTGCGGCTTTTGACCCCGCCTATAAGGTGAAACAGGAGCATACGATGCCATTATTATGGTTTGGCGTCTTTAGAGAGCCGCATGATCTGGCATTAAACAGTACCGGGGCTTACCGTCTCACAAAGTGGAGCTCATCAGTGAATATGGAGGAGTACGACGCAGGAATTCAGGCGATCAAGCAAGCGATTGAAAATGGAGACACGTATCAGACGAACTATACCATTCGTCTGAACGCAAAATTTGAAGGGGACGACATCGCCTTTTTCGGGCAGCTAAAACGGGCGCAGAAGTCGAATTATTGTGCTTATATCAATACGGGGGACCATCGGATCCTCTCGGCATCACCGGAATTATTTTTTCATTTGGAAGGGGATCAAATAACCGCTCGCCCGATGAAAGGGACAACCAAAAGGGGCAGAACATTTGAAGAGGATCAAGAAGCAGCCAGCTGGCTTTATCATTCGGAGAAAAACCGCGCTGAAAATGTGATGATTGTTGATTTATTACGCAATGATTTGAGCATCATTGCCGAACCATTTACTGTCCAGGTTCCAAAATTGTTTGAAATTGAACATTACCCTACGGTTCATCAAATGACTTCCACCATTACAGCAAAGGTTTCAGCAAATGTCAAAATGGCTGATATTTTTAAAGCCCTTTTTCCTTGCGGATCGATCACAGGCGCACCAAAGATCAGTACCATGAACATCATCAAACAATTGGAAAAGACCCCGCGTGAAGTCTATTGCGGTGCAATCGGATATTTTACCCCAAATCGTGAAGCTGTCTTTAATGTCCCTATTAGGACAGTTGTTATTCATTCCAAAACGGGCATGGCTGAATATGGAGTTGGCGGAGGAATTACATGGGATTCATCAACCGAAGGTGAATATGAGGAAATCCTTGCGAAGGCGAGCCTCCTTGAGGTGGAGCGGCCGGAGTTTCAATTGTTGGAGAGCCTGTTGTTAAAAGACGGTGAATTTTTCTTAATGCAAGAACATCTTAACAGGCTAAAAAACTCAGCTCACTATTTTGGCTTTCCATTCCATTTGGAAGAGATTTGGCGAAACTTACTTGATTTTGCGGGGCAGCATCTCCGCGGTGAATACAAGGTACGATTATTGATCGATCAAAAGGGTGAATGGACAATGGAGGCCCAGCCGCTTACTGAACTTCCATCACCATTTAAAATCGTCTTGGCAGATGAACCAATTGATAAGAATAATCCTTTTATATACCATAAAACAACCAATAGAGAGGTCTATTCCCATTTTCAGCGAAAATTCCCCCATGCCTCCGATGTGCTTCTTTGGAATGAAGAGGGGGAGTTAACGGAATTTACAAATGGCAATGTGGTCCTGGAAATGGATGACGGATTACGGACGCCACCCGTTACGAGCGGCTTGCTTGCCGGCACGTTTCGTGAAAAGTTACTCAAAGAAGGTAAAATAAGCGAAAAACGCTTGACTGTTGAAGATTTAAAAAAATCCTCAAGAGTGTGGTTTATTAATAGTGTGCGAAAATGGGTAGAGGTGGAATGGTACTAAAAGCTGGGATATTAGTGGCCGCCGTGTACCTGTAATGGTTATGTAAAAAAACCGGATTATCCATCATTTGAAGTATAAGTGAACAAACGTTATAATTGTTATAACAGTAATAACAAGGATGTGAAAAGTGTGGAACTAATTGAAAGAAAAGTTACTAAGATTGGAAACAGTATTGGAATTACACTACCACCCGAGGTTTTAAAGCAAGTGGGGATTGCTCAAGGAGATGATGTACAAGTAGAAGTAAAAGATGGAAAGATCATTTTACGAAAGAAAGAGCATTTACAACTTCCAGATGGAGTAGATGCTGAATTTATGGAAATTCTTAACGATGTAATTAAGAAGCATGACAAAGCATTTAAAGGGCTAGTGGATAGATGATGGATGAAATCGTTTATTTAACAACCAATCAGGTGATTGCAATTAATACTATACAAATTCGTTTATACTCGCCACAAGAGCTAGTGGGAGTAAAAGATCCCGGTCTACTCGACTCTGCAATTAACCGCCCCAAGCAAACGGTATTTGGTAATGATGCTTATCCATCTATTTATGAAAAAGCTGCTGCCCTTTTTGAATCTCTTGTTAAAAATCACGCTTTCCACAACGCAAATAAACGAACGGCTCTTGCTTCACTTATTGTATTCTTGAAAATTAATCATTATAGATGGACAATGGGAATACAAGAAGAACAAGACTTTACTGTAGATGTTGTGAACCATAAATACACATTTGAAGAAATTGTTGCTACTATTAAAGAAAATACCAATGTGCTTTAGAGCTATTCTTCCATACTTAAGGACTCTTTCAGTATAAAAATGTCAACTCTGACTTTAGAATGGATACAAAATACGGTTGTTTTAAAATTCTCTCAATATTTAATTTTGAAGAACTTCATAACAGCTGATTTCACACAAAAACGCATGGAGCATGATAACAACCATGCGTTTTATATTTACTGGTCTTTCCTTATCCTAAACATCCTATGATGTTACTTTTCAATTAACGACTTCGTACGATCAAAAACGACGTTTCCGTCAACAATGGTTAATTGTACCTTTGTCTTCTGAATTTCCTCGACCGGGATGTCAAAAAGATTACGCTCAAGGACGGCAATGTCAGCCAGTTTCCCAACTTCCAATGTTCCTAATTCATGCTCTCTGAATGTGCCGTAAGCCGAGCCGCTCGTATATGCTTTTAATGCATCGGCAAGTGTAATCCGCTCATGGGGATGCGATACGTTTTTGCCGCTGCTGTCAATTCTTGTGACGGCACGATAAATTTGCAAGAGCGGATTCAGAATATCAATTGGAAAGTCCGTTCCAAATGCCAAGTTCGCACCGGTTTCTTTCAATGTATGAATCGCGAACACATGCTTTTCTCGTTCATAACCAATTCGTTCGGTATAAACACCCCGCTCCGACATCGCAAAGTGATCTGGCTGCATCGAAACCGTAACCCCCAACTCCTTAAAACGATGAATGTCATCAGGATGGATTACTTCTACATGCTCAACGGAATGGCGGGAATCCCGCTTGCCATTTATCTTTTGTGCTTGTTCATAAGCATCTAAAGCAAGACGGATGGCACCATCGCCAATTGCGTGAAAACGAATGCTGAAACCCTCTTTATCCGCATCTACAACCTGCTTTTTAAGAGTCTCAGGAGAATAAGTCGTCTCACCTTGGGTATCCGGCTGATCTGCATATGGTTCTAACAAATAAGCCGTACGGGCGGTAATCACACCGTCAATAAATTGCTTTAGACCGGATACATGGAGTTTATCCGATTGATATGTATCCCGCAAATGCTTTACGCGCTCCAAGTCACCATTTAATTGTGGCCATAAATGGACGCGCGTTGTTAATTTCCCTTTGTCTTCAAATTCTTTAAACACATCGTAATCATTCAGAATTTCCATTGATTCCGTTGCAAATAAATCGTGGACACTCGTGACCCCCCAAACTGGCAGCATGAGTGAGGAAATTTGCAAAAAGTTCCCGCTTTTGTTCTTTCGTAAAATCATAGACATGACGGATCACTAAATCCATTGCTTTTTCATATAAATGACCATCGGGCTCACCTGTTTCGTCTTTACTGATTTTTCCGTAATCAGGGTTTTTCGTATCCCAATGAAAGTTGGCCACTTCGAGTGCTTTTGAATTTACCCATGCATAATGGCCTTCGGCGTGAGAATCTCATATTGATAAGTGGAATAATAGCGATATCCTGTATTCGGGTCAACATAATAAGGTTTTAGCAAGCCAATTTTATCGTAATGACGAAGCGTTTCCACTGTTACTTTTCTTAGTTTCGCCATTTCTCCTATACTGAGCTTATTGTGCATAGCCATTCTCCCTCTTGCCAATATGAAAAAAATCATCGATCCATCAAGCATCTTACGAGCGGTAACGTTATTAACGAACGTTCGTAAGTTATTTTATCGAATGAGCTTATTTTGAACAAGTAGATAAAAATAGAAATGGATGTATGTTATGATGAAATAATAGTATGAACATTTTGATTTTAACTTAGAAAAGCGCAAGCGCCTTGGTCAGCCCCGACGGGCAAATGTTCTTTTGCACTAAAAGTCTGCTTTTCGACTTTTAGTGCAAAAGGTTATTTGACCCCGAGGGGCTAGGCGCTGGACAATTTTCGAAATCGATTTTATAAATTCTTATATTACAAGAAAGGGAGACCCTGCATGGATTATAATAAAGATTTTGCTATTTTGGATGACTCATGCACTGTCAAGGAATCCTTACATGTTATGATCCAAAGTAAAGTAAGGCTGATTGTGATAAAAAAGGGGAATCGGTTTGTCGGCATTTGCGACAGCTATCAACTACTATTACAAGCAGACAAGCCTGAACAAACACTTGTTTATCATACAGATTTTATGTTGACAGAGGAACAGGAGTTAAACACCATTTCAGTTCGTGACGTCTCGTATGTTTTAATTGTAAATGAAAAAGGGGATGTAATTGGCTGGATTGATCAGAAAACACTGGAGATTCATGATTTGAAACAAACCTACTCCGAAGACTTGCGGGAGATTACAACGGATTTGGAGGCGATTGTTGACTCCATTTATGATGAGGTGCTGGTGGTTGATGGGCATGGGAAAATCATCAGGGTTTCGAACAGAAGTACCCTGAACTTATGGGGGATTAATCCGCAAACCGTTATCGGTGAAAATATTCTGGATCTTGAGGAAAAAGGCTGGTTTAAGCCATCCGTAACTAGAAAAGTAATCGAACAAAGAAAGAAAGTTTCCATTGTCCAGCATAACCGCTTTGGAAGGAAAATCCTGGCTGTAGGAAATCCGGTATTTAACCAACAAAACGAATTGGAACGGATTGTCATTGCGTCCCGGGATATTACTGCAGTGAAGAAATTGGAAGAAGAACTTGAAGAGGCCAAAACGTTAAAGGAGAAATACCGTAAAGAAATAGATATATTAAAAAAGGTTCATCAAGGAAACCGAAAGCAGATTATTTATCAATCGGAACAAATGAAAAACTTAATGTTTGAAGTAGAAATGGTTGCCCGGGTTGAATCAACGGTTACCATTTATGGAGAATCAGGTGTGGGAAAGGAATTGATTGCCCATGCCATTCATCAGCTTAGTCCCAGGGCAGAAAAACCTTTTATCAAAATTAATTGCGGTTCCATTCCGGAAAATTTGTTGGAAAGCGAACTATTTGGTTATGAAAAAGGGGCATTTACAGGGGCTCTCAGCCATGGCAAAAAGGGGCTGTTTGAATTAGCCAACGAGGGGACCCTTTTTCTTGATGAGATTGGGGAAATGCCGTTAAATTTGCAAGTGAAACTATTAAGAGCGATTCAAGAACGAGAGATTCTGAAAATTGGCGCATCGAAACCTATTCCGATTAATATTCGCATTATCACGGCAACCAATAAAAATTTAGAAGAAATGACAGCTGCCGGTACCTTTCGAGAGGATTTGTTCTACCGGATCCATGTGATTCCATTATTTATTCCGCCACTAAGGGAGAGAGTGGAAGATATCGAGCCCCTCGTCTATCATTTCCTAGAATATTATAATGAGAAATTTCTTACCAAGAAGCATTTCTCAGAGGATGCGATGGAAATGATGAAGGCTTACCAGTGGCCCGGGAATATCAGGCAATTGCAAAATGTCATGGAACGGGCCATGGTAGTAACCGCTGGTCAAATGATCACCGCAAACGACCTCGTTAAAATTTTGGAAAAGCGAAAAGAAAATCAGAATCCAGTCGAGGTTCACACCATTATCCCTTTACATGAGGCTGTCCTAAATACGGAAAAGCAGCTTCTTCAATTGGCCTTGATCAAATATAAGACCTTAACGAAAGCGGCTGAAGTTTTGGAGGTAAGCCAGCCTACCATTAGTAGGCTCTATAAAAAACTGAAGAATGAAATCATCAAATAAGTAAATGGAAATCCATTCATTTTTGAATAATCATCATTCAAAAATGAATGGAATTTCTATTTTATCATTTAGAAAAGTTAAGAAATGTGTCGAATAATAGAATGGCACAATAATTGCATAGTAGAATAGTAACCATCATTTTTATGGTTGAATACGGGTTGCATGTTTCCAGATGGGAGGGAGCATTATAGGTGTATCATTAGAAATCAGATAATTTTGAATAAAATTACAGGTTAGGGGAAGTGGATCGTTTTCCTTAAACAAAAAATCTGTCAATTTTCTGTAAGCGCTTTATGATTTGAATTATTTTAAGGGGGAACGTTAATGAAACATCATGAGGTGTCGTTAGATCGATCACTTACTTTATCACACTTGGTCCTATTTGGACTTGCCTATCTTGCGCCAATGATTGTATTCGGAATTTATGGAACAGTAGCGCAAGCAACCCATGGATTGGAGGCAAGTGCCTATTTGGTTGCGCTGGTTGCCATGTTTTTTACAGCTTTTAGCTATACCCAAATGGTGAAAGCTTATCCGGTGGCAGGATCGGCCTATACGTACACGAGGAAATCACTAAACTCCTACCTAGGATTCATGGTAGGGTGGGCCACTCTTTTAGATTATGTATTCATCCCGATGGCCATCTGGCTGATTGGGGCTGCTTATTTAAATGCAGCGTTCCCGGCAGTTCCTGTTTGGTTATGGATTCTATCATTTATTATCGTGACAACGGTCATCAACATTTTAGGAATCAAGCTGAGTACCAAGGTTAACTTTATTATGATGGTATTTCAATTTTTGGTTATTGCCCTTTTTGTTATTTTAAGTATTAAGAGTGTATTGGGTGGTGCCGGTGCAGGCACTTTGATTTCCATTACGCCATTTGTGCATGATCATGTGTCATTTTCATTCGTTCTTGCCGGGGCTTCGATCGCCTGTTACTCATTCCTTGGATTTGATGCCATTTCCACTTTCACCGAGGAAACCAATCGTCCGGAAAAAACGATTCCAAAAGCCATTATGCTGACAACGGTAATCGGCGGTGCCATTTTCGTTGTTGCCACTTACTTTACCCATTTGGCACATCCGGATTTCAATAACTTTAAAGAGGTTGATTCAGCTGGTTTTGAGATTGCTAAACAAATAGGCGGCAACCTTTTCAGTGCCATTTTTCTAGCAGGGATTATTATTGCTCAGTTTGCCTCAGGCATTTCAGCGCAAGCCAGTGCTTCCAGATTATTGTACGCAATGGGCCGAGATGCCGTCTTACCGAAGAAGATTTTTGGCTATCTGCACCCTAAATTTAAAACGCCTGTATGGAACATTATGGTGGTCGCGATCATCGGGCTACTGGCGTTAAAACTCAGTGTTTCAACGTCCACCTCGTTTATTAATTTTGGAGCCTTCGTCGCCTTTACATTAGTCAATGTTTCCGTTATCGTCCACTTTTATATGAAGCAGGGCAAAAGAGCAGGAAAAGACCATATCTTTTATTTCCTATTCCCTGCATTAGGTTGTTGTTTTGATTTCTGGCTGCTTGTTCATCTTGATCAAAATGCCTTGATTCTAGGCGGCAGCTGGGCTGTCATTGGCTTTATTTATTTACTCTTCCTGACCAAAATGTTTAGACATCAGCCGCCGGAAATGAACTTTGATCATTTTGATGAAGCTGTTTAATGCCAAATGAAGAAGGAAGCTCTATATTGGGGATTCCTTGGAGGATGATAAAATGGGGAAAACATGGAGAATTGCTTTAGCCCAGCTTTCTGTCGTTGATGGAGAAAGAGGCGCGAATTTAGCCAAAATGGAGGCAGCTTTACAGCAGGCTTCCGATGAATCGGCTGATTTATTGGTTTTACCTGAGTTAAATCTAACAGGCTTAGTCGAAAAGGAACAAATGAAAGCACTAGCTGAGCCCCGTAACGGTAAAAGCTTTCAACACATACAAAAGCTGGTCAAAACCTATCCGGTATCCGTACTTTATTCTTTCCCGGAATACGTTTCAGATGAAGAAATGTACATTACCTCATGCCTGGTGGGTAAAGATGGCAAGGCACTGGCTTATTATCGAAAAACTCATCTCTTTACAGATGAAAGTACGGTGTTTAAGAGAGGAAATGAATGGACGAAAGTAAGTCTTGGAGATGTCACCATTGGCCTGCTTACTTGCTATGATATCGAATTTCCAGAGCCTGCCCGGAAGCTTGCCTTACAAGGGGTCCATCTACTAATTGTAAATTCCGCTAATATGGCACCGTATGAATATATTCATCGCTTATTTATTCAGGCTAGAGCACTTGAGAATCAATTGTTTGTTGGTTACTGTAATCGCATTGGTTCTAATGAAAAATATGACTACCATGGTCAAAGTGCCATTGTTGGACCAGATGGGAAGATCCTCTCGGAAATTGCAGAGGATCTTGAAGAGATTCGACTTGTTGATATCTCCTTGGAAAATATAAAAAAGTCAAAAGAAGTCTTTAACTATCTAGCTGATCGCAGATGTGAGTTATATTCGAAAGAGTAATTGTTGGCGGGGAATTGCATTTATTCATTTTTGAATAATAAAGTTACCCGGACCACACAATCAAGAGCTTCTACAGTTGGCATGATTCTTGCGAGATAAAAAGTGTCGAGATGAACTAAATCATGATAAAGGAGTTTCATAACAGATGAATACATCAACAAAATCAATTAATCTGAAAACAACTATTCCAGGACCTAAGGCTTCTTCACTTTTGGAAAGAAGAGTAAATAATGTTCCGAAGGGCGTTTCCAATTATGTACAGTCCTTTGTGGCAAAAGGAAACGGTGCATTACTAGAAGATGTAGATGGAAATGTGTTTATTGATTTAGCCGGTGCCATTGGAACGCAAAACACGGGCCATTGTCCACCGAAAGTAGTAGAAGCCTTAACAGAACAAATTCAAAAGTATATCCATCCAGGATTTAATGTCATGATGTATGAGCCATACATTGAATTAGCAGAAAAACTAAATGAAATGACACCGGGATCGCACGCTAAAAAGACCTTCTTCTTAAACAGCGGCGCCGAAGCGGTAGAAAATGTAGTGAAAATTGCTCGTAAATATACTGGCAGAAAAGCGATTATTTCTTTCGACAGAGCCTTCCATGGCAGAACGCTGTTAGCCATGTCTTTAACGAGTAAAGTAAAGCCGTATAAATTTGGATTTGGCCCGTTTGCGCCTGATACGTATAAAATTCGTTATCCGTATTACTATCGTGCACCGTTCGGGGTATCGCCGGAAGAGCTGGATCAAAATCTTTTAGAGCAATTAGAAGATTTCTTTAACTCTGAAGTTCCGGCAGAAGAAGTAGCTGCCGTTATCATGGAGCCTGTACAAGGGGAAGGCGGATTCGTCGTTCCATCTAAGGCGTTTGTTCAAGGGGTAAAACGAATTTGTGAGAAATACGGAATCCTCTTTATTGCGGATGAAATTCAAACCGGTTTCGGACGTACTGGCAAAATGTTTGCGATTGAGCACTTTGATGTGGTTCCAGATCTTATGACGATGTCAAAATCCATTGCCGCAGGTCTGCCAATCAGTGCTGTTACAGGCCGCGCTGAAGTTATGGATGCAGCAGCACCAGGCGAAATCGGCGGCACATATGGCGGAAGCCCGCTTGGATGTGTAGCAGCCCTAAAGGTCATTGAGACAATCGAGGAAGAAAATTTGCTGGATCGTTCAAATGTTATAGGCGAAAAAATTCGCTCTCGTTTCAACAGCCTGAAAGAAACATATGATGTAATTGGCGATGTTCGCGGATTAGGCGCCATGTGTGCAGTTGAATTTGTAACAGATACACAAACAAAAGAGCCTAATAAAGAACTAGTTTCAAAGATTATGTCAGAATGCCACCAAAATGGAGTCGTTGTACTGAATGCCGGATTATATAGTAATGTACTTCGGTTCCTTTCTCCGCTTGTTATTACGGATGAACAATTAGATGAGGCACTTGATGTTATTGAAGCAGCGATTAAAAAACTAGTGTAAGAATAGGAGTGTTATAGATGAAAAAACATCTCTTTATCAATGGGCAATGGCAAGAAGCAAAAGAGTATCGTCCTTTATTCAGCCCATATAATAATGAGCAGATTGCTGAGATTGCTTTTGCTGATGAAGATGACGTAGATAATGCCATTGATGCGGCTGAAAAGGCAAGACCGGTAATGGCGAAAATGCCGGCCCATAAACGTGCATCGATTTTAGAAAATTTAGTGGAGCTTTTGAAAAAAAATGAAGAAAAGTGTGTGCGTCTTCTGACTCTTGAAGCAGCAAAGCCTTGGACAACTGCAAAGGGTGAAGTGGCAAGAACCATTATGACGTATAAGTTTGCTGCAGAAGAAGCAAGACGAATTCACGGGGAAACGTTGCCGCTTGATGCGGCACCGGGCGGAGAAGATCGTCTGTCCTTTACCATCCGTCAGCCTATTGGGGTGATCGGAGCTATTACACCGTTTAATTTCCCGATGAATCTGGTGGCGCATAAGGTCGGACCAGCAATTGCTTCCGGAAACACCATTGTCTTAAAGCCGGCATCACAAACACCATTGACCTCCTTATTTTTAGCTGAACTTCTTCAGGAAGCCGGTTTACCAGATGGTGTATTGAACGTCGTAACAGGAAGCGGCAGCATTGTCGGTGATCGCTTAGTCTCCGATGACCGTGTGAAAGCCATCACCTTTACTGGAAGTCCTGCGGTGGGAATTGGCCTCCGCAGCAAAGCCGGATTAAAAAGAGTTACCCTTGAACTCGGTTCAAACTCCGCCTTAATCGTTGACAAGGGTGTGGATCTTGATGCGATGATCCCAAGAGCTGTAACGGGAGCCTTCTCGTTTGCCGGCCAGGTATGTATTTCACTTCAAAGAGCGTATGTCCATGAAGACCTGTATGAAGAGTTCGTTGAAAAGTTCGTTGCCCAAACAAAAAAATTGAAATTAGGAAGTCCGCTTGATCCCGAGACAGATGTTTCAGCAGTGATCAGCCCTAAAGATGCTGAAAGAGCCGTTTCGTGGATTGAAGAAGCGAGAGCATCCGGCGCCGTTGTAGCAACTGGGGGCGGTCGACATGGAAACATAGTCGAGCCAACTGTTCTATTGCATGTTGATCCAAAACAAAAAGTTTCCTGCCAGGAAGTATTTGCACCAATCGTCTTGATCAATAAGATTTCTTCTATTGAAGAGGCGGTTTTCTATGTAAATGATTCCAGATACGGCCTGCAAGCCGGGATTTATACAAACGACATCTCTACCGCCCTTAAAGCAGCCGAAGAATTAGAAGTGGGCGGTGTCATGATCAACGATATCCCAACCTTCCGTGTAGACCACATGCCATACGGCGGTGTAAAAGAAAGCGGAATTGGACGAGAAGGCATCAAATATGCAATAGAAGAAATGACCGAAATGAAATTGATTAGCATCAAAAAATAAAAGTATCAGTAACACAAAACAGCATCTTCCCGTCGATGGAAGATGCTGTTTTGAATATTGAGTGAGAATAAAAGTGTTAGGCACCATCCGAAAATATATGGAGCATCAACCCTATGTTGAATATTGTTCAAGGGCATCTATTAAATAATGAAGCACAATATCAGCAAATGGATGCATTAAAAGAGAAAGGTGTTATTCAATTGCAAGTCAGGTTAGAAGAACTATTTTAGAAATAATTACCCTTTATTTTCATTGTGTTGAATGAGGACGGAACTCTTAGGAAAGCCTGGGTTATTTAATTCTTGAATTCAACAAACAAAGAAAAGTGTGTTTGCTACAGGGATCGGAAACGCGATGGAGTGGTTTGATTTTGGGTTATATTCCTATTTAGCTGTTATTATTAGTAAAAACTTTTTTAGTTCTGTTCAGAATGATCAGCTAAAATTAATGTTCACCTTTGCAACCTTTGCCATTACTTTTTTAATGCGCCCATTAGGCGGAATTATATTTGGTAAAATCGGAGATAAATATGGAAGAAAAGTTGTTTTAACCATCACGATTATTTTGATGGCTTTTTCCACATTACTCATCGGTTTATTGCCCACATTTAGCCAACCGTATTAATTACGATCATCATGTTTATTATGGTGCCGCTTGCTTTCCTGTTTGGAAAGCTCAGTGATCAAATTGGAAACAAAACTGTTTTCTTAATTGGGTTAGGGGGATTAACCTTATTATCTGTCCTCGCCTTTTATTTCATAAACTTGCATACTTTAGTATGTATTTCTTTTGGTATGTTCATTTTAGGTGTTCTGCTTTCCACTTATGAAGGCTCTATGCCTGGTTCGTTACCAACCATGTTCTACACAGATATTCGATATCGAACATTAGCTGTGACCTTTAATGTCTTTGTTTCATTATTTGGCGGAACTACTCCATTAGTTTCAACATGGCTGGTTCACCAAATCGGGAATACCTTAGCACCTGGTTTCTATCTAACAATCGTGAGTATGATCGGATTCTTTGTGATCTTCTTCTTTTTCAGTAACACTGCGGGAAAATCTCTAAAAGGGTCTTATCCAACAGTTGCTACTAAATCCGAATACATAGAAGCTGTTGAAAATCCAAAAGATTCTTTATGATGGGAAACCGAACAAAAAGAAAAGTAAAAGATGGCAGCCATTCTCTGCCATCTTCTTAAAGATTTCATATCATAGCATTACGATGTCATTCTTAACCCAATGACACCTATTAAAATAAGGGCCAGTGAGATAAATTGCGTAAAGCGAAAACGTTCTTTGAACCAGAAGATCCCGACTAACGTGATGCCGGTGCTGCCAACACCCGTCCATACCGCATAAGCCACTCCGGCAGGGATAATTTGCATGGCTCTAGACAGACAATAAAATGAAAAGATAAACCCAATCGTCATGACCGATATGGCCCATTTTTTTCTTGAACCTTCCATGTATTTAATCGCAACAGTTGCTATAACTTCCTCAATTCCTGCTAAACATAATAAGACCCATACCATATTATTTCACCTCTTTTTTTCCTTCTTCTTTCGTAAATGCCTTCATCCCGATAATCCCTGCTAGTAAAATCATAAGAAACAACAATTGTCCGGGGGAGAAGGGCTCTCCCAAGATCACTCCTGCTAAATAAGTGTCGACCGTTCCAATTCCTACGAAAACCGTATACGCTGCTGCAACGGGAATCTTTTTATATGAACGGATTAGCAAAATAAAACTCAATGCAATTAAAAATACGGTAATCGCCCAGCCCAAAGCCGAATCTGCATATTTAAGGCATGTCGCCCAAACTACTTCCAATAATCCAGCAATAAATACTAACATACATTTCATTTTTATGCACCTCTAATATTGAATGAATGTCAGTCATTTTTTAACGAACAAAAGAATTGGAAATCATTCCAATCATTTTGCTAATGACCTTTTGATAAAATTAAAAATTTCAATCTTAAATACTTCCAAAGTGTCATCCTGCGCATTGCTTATAAGAAATCGCTCCGCCGCATTTTCGATCACGTTAATAACCGTTCTAGCTGTCCATCCAACTTGTATGTCAGCGATTATTTCGTTATTTTGAATCGCTTTTTCCATAATACTCTCAAGCCATAAATAGTAAGGCTGGTAAATGGACTCCCATTTTTCCATGGAATAATCGATGGCAAGACCTGAATAACAAAGGACAATCACATCCCTGTAAGTATCGGTTATTGAAAATGTTTCATCAATGATAATCGCCAAAATGTCCCAAAAGTTTTCTTCCCCTTGACTCTTTTCTTTAATTCTTTCCAAAGTAATCGTAAGAAGATTATCTGCAATTGCAGGGATTAAGGCATTTTTGGATGAGAAATATAGATAAAATGTTCCTTGGGCAATACCGGCTTTTTTCACGACATCTGAAACAGAGGTTTTTTCAAATCCTTTTTCAGAAATCACGTCAATGGCGGATGCCAGAATTTTATTATATTTCCCATCAGAGTTCTTTGCCATGTCGCTTTATCCGCTCCTTCACAAATGACTGATTATCATTCATTTTACTCTTGAAGTAAGAAAATGTCAACCCCCTGTGGATCGGAGAACTTACGAAAAAGCATGATAATTCGCAAAGGGATAGGTATAAGATTCATAAGCGGAGAAATTCCGTCTAATGTAAATTTTGAGGCTTACAAAGCAGATATAAGCGGAGATATTCCGATTAATACTTAATAAATAAGGCAAAATTCAAGGATTTGGATAATATAAGCGGAAAAACTTCCTTTAATTCGAGGGAAATATAAGCATTTCCCAATTTAAACGGAATTTTTCCGTTTATTGCAAACGTAGGGGAATTTAATTTTTAAAAATAGGGTGAGAAAATCACTTGCGATTTCTCCCCCTATTGCAACTTTAAAGAGAACCCTCTAGTTTAGCTGCTTTCCTTTAACCGGCCGGAAAATCTTTTCTTACTTTTTTCCAGCATTCCTAAGCGAATAGAAATGACGATCGAAATGATCGCTAAGATAACGATCATGGTGACAACACCTGTCCAGCCATATTGGCCATAAAAGGTACCGCTTGCGGTTCCGCCAATGCTGGATCCTGCGTAATAGAAAAATAAATACAAAGAAGAGGCTTGTGCTTTATCATGTGTTGCCGCTTTTCCTACCCAGCCGCTGGCAATCGAATGGCTGGCAAAAAAGCCGAAGGTGAAGACGGCGATCCCTAAAATTTTTAACCATAAATGGGTGTTAAGGGTAATAAAAGCCCCGGCCAATAAGATCACTAGTGACAACTGCAGAATTTTTCTTTTGCCATGCTGATCGGCCAGCATTCCCATCCAAGTGGAACTAAAGGTCCCGACAATATAAACAACAAAAATAAATCCAACCAAGGTCTGGCTTAGATGATACGGTGGTTGAATTAATTGAAACCCAATATAGTTGTATAAAGAAACGAAGCTGCCCATTAGTAAAAAAGCAATGATAAATAGATACGTAAGACCAGGTTCTTTAAATTGACTGAACAATGAGCTTACTAGTTTTTTTAGCGCCAATTTTTGCAGCGTGAAATGGGTGGATGGCGGTAAAATCAACCAAAACACAAAACTTGCTAGTAAACTGATGATGCCAATGCCGATTAAGGCTGCATGCCAGCTGAAATAATCGGTTAAAAATCCGCTGATGATCCGACCGGCCATCCCGCCGATGGAATTCCCGCTAATGTATAAGCCCATAGCCATTCCTAAACTTCTTGGCTCAATCTCCTCGCCCAAATAGGCCATTGCCACAGCCGGCAAGCCAGCCAAGGTAATGCCTTGTAAAATCCTAGAAAGAATCAATAAATGAAAGTTCGGTGTAAAGGCAGTTAAAATCGCTAGAATCGATGAGGCAAATAATGAGATCCCCATCAAAGATTTTCGGCCAAATACTTCCGATAAGGAACCGGCGATTAACAGACTAATCGATAGCGCGATCGTTGTAGAGGACAAACTTAAGCTTGAAACGGCCGGTGAAATATGAAATTCTTTTGCCAGATCAGGCAGGAGCGGCTGTGTCCCCCACAGAATCGCAAATGTGCAAAAGCCCCCTGCAAATAACGCCAAGTTGACCATTTTAAATGTACGTGTTCCGCGCTGTATATAACTCATTTGTGATGGATACTCCTTTTTTCAAATAGACGTTGAATAAACCGGATAAATTGGTTGACAACAGGTGATGTGTAACTGTCCTTCAGCCAGGCAATTCCGATTTCTCTTTTGCAAATCGGTTGTTTCACCCGAATCAACTTCACCTTGCTCTTGTCTATAATTTGTATATCTGGTACTAATGAAACACCCAATTTTGCACCGACTAAACCGGAAACGGTGCCAATATCTTCTCCTTCAAACACCACATCCGGTGTGAACCCCGCTGATTTGCATAACTCGGTGATAATTGTTTGCAGTTCATTCACATTTTTAAAAGAAATAAACGGTTCGTTTTTTGCCATGTTTAAATCAATTTCATGATATGCGGCAAGTGGATGATCAACGGAAACAATAAGAAATAATTCTTCTGTTATAAGCGGCTGCCAGACGATTTCTTGCTCATCATGGTGCAGTGTCATCAGGGCCAAATCGACATGCCGCGATTTTAACTGTTCCACAATCTCCCGGTTGGAGTTTTGATTTAATTGAAACTTTACATTCGCGTGCAGTTTTTTATATGCGCTTAAAATTTCCGGAATCACACTAATTCCGGTCGATGGCAGAAAGGACAAAGAAATCGTTCCATTGTCCGGGTGAATTTCATCCCGTATTTCCTGCTTGCCTAGCTCAATTTGTTTGATCGATTGCTCCACACGATGTAAAAACATTTTTCCATACCTATTTAAATAAATATTTCGTCCTTTACGATCAAACAGCTGCACTCCCAGCTCATCCTCCAGTCTGGCAATTGAGCGGCTGAGGGCTGGCTGGGAAATGGACAAAAGCTTAGCAGCCTTTGTAATATGCTGGAGATTCGCCACTGTTTGAAAATAATTAATCTGATCCCATTCCATTTTCATCCCTCATATGTTTTTGGTTCTTCTTTATCATACGCTTCTTTTTACATTACTTCTAATTGTTAATTTGCATGAAATTGATGCATGCATGTTATTAATTTTTAAATGGAGTAGGGGACTGCTTCGATGTTATGAAGATAATTAAAAAAATGATTTTTAAGATAGAAAATTTTTTTAATGTAAAAAGAGCCAAAAACATGCATGAAAAATTGCATATTTTTGGCTCTTTCCATTGTTTAGATTTCACCTTTCGATATAGGCAACACTGTGGAATATTTTATTTCTCTTAACGATAAGTTAGTTTGAATTCGAGATATGCCAAGCCTATTTAACTTTCTTATAAAGCTATCTAATTCCTTCCTGTCCCTACTAACTACCTTTAGAAGATAATCATATTCTCCTGTTAAACAATGACATTCTAATACTTCTGGCATAGCTTTCAAGGCATTTTCCAAAACTTCCAATTGTTCAGCTTGATGAATATTTGTGCTAATGAAGACATAGCAAAGTAAATCGAACCCGAGTTTCTCTTGATTTAAAATTGCGACTTGCCTATCAATAAACCCTTCACTTTCTAATCGTTTGATCCTAGTGTGTGTCGCTGGCGGGGACAAATTGACACGTCTTGCAAGTTCAGCATTACTTAACTGAGCTTCTTTTTGCATTATATCTAAAATTTGAATATCAACATCATCTAAAATTTTTTTTACAAATGATTCCACGTTCATCTTCTCCCTTAATAATTATTCAAAATTTAGGTCATTTTCAACACAGTATTTTAATTTTATTCTCTAATATTTCAATTTTTGTTTTAATTGTTTTGATTTTATTGGATTATACAAAATATTATGTAGTGAAATCAATAAAAATGTTATGATTATTAATAAATTGAAGTAAATTGTGCACAATGGCTTCTATCTTTTTCACTGTACACATGAAAAATTAAAGGAGCTAAATGGTATGGCTAATTTTTATGTTTTATTGCTGCTTTTAACAAGCTTGCTATGGGGAGGAAACTTTGTAGTTGGAAAATCTCTAGTCGGTCATGCTTCTCCGCTGACCTTGACGAGTTTAAGATGGATGATTGCTATTGTTTTTCTTCTACCAATGGTATGGTGGAAAGAAAAAAGGATACTACCCTCACGAGATGCCATTCTTCCCTTATTTTTCATGGGAATCACGGGAGTTGTTTTATTTAATGTTTTCCAATTTTTGGCATTGGAACGAACAACCTCGACGAATGTTGGATTAATTTCCACATTAAATACCATTTCAATTTCCATTTTTTCATTTATTTTTTTAAGAGAAAGAATCAATGTAGTACAAATAGTTTCAATGTTTATTTCGCTTTTTGGCGTACTTCTCGTTCTTTCTAAAGGAAAAATCAACCTATTACTATCAGTACATTTTAATACAGGCGATTTATGGATGATGGCAGCTGTATGCGTTTGGGGAATATACTCTGTTTGCAGTAGGTGGGCAATGAGAACAACATCACCGTTAATGTCTACATTGTACTCTGGAATATTTGGGCTTCTCGTTCTTCTTCCATTTAACATTTTTGATTTTACCATTACCAATATCAATCATTCTTTTATTCAATCAATTTTATATACAGGTGTTATTTCTACTGTTGTTTGTTTGGTATTATGGAATATAGGTATACAGAAATTAGGCACTACAACATCTGGTATTTTCTTGAATTTCAATCCAGTTTTCACTGCCATTTTAGCGTTTATTTTTTTAGGAGAACAATTGTCATGGGTACAGGGAATTGGGGGATTCATTGTGATCTTAGGATGTTATTTATTTTCACACTTTAAAACAAAAGAAATCTCTAATAACAATTCATTATCTGCGAAGCCAGTACCAAACTCTAAGTTGTACACCGGTTAGTTAAGAATAGCTTCGTAGTAACAGCTTAAAGTACCGGGAACGTTAGTGAGATATGACATTATTTTGAAATCATAAAATACGAAAACAAGAAGTCAATATAAAAGCCCTGATTGTCTACTCTTAGCAGAAAAATCAGGGCTTTTATTCCTAAAAAATGTATTACCGAATAATATCCGCGTTTTGTCGGCATGACCCCAGAATGACGTTGATTAGAACCATTTATGTCATTTATATAGTTTTAAATATAAAGTTTCTTCATTAGAATGATCCCATTTTATATTTGCTCGTGGCTGAACATCCATCGCAAGAATATGGGATTTCTATTGTAGATCCATCGTAATTGTCTTCGTGTTTTACTGCCTTTCCGTCCTTGATATTAATTTCAAGCGTTTGAAATTTTGTATTTTTATCCCCGTTTTTATAGTGTAAAGCGTATTTGCCATATTCACTTTTATCGCTAATTCTTACTGAGTAGTTTCCCTGCCAGTGCTTACTTTACCCAGTGAAAATAATATCTTTATTAAGTACATCCACTAAAAATAAAAATTGAAATAAAAAGTAAAATACACAGAGTTTTTTTCATATAATCACCTTGTTTGTTTATTGGATATTTATTCCTATTTGGATTGATATAACCCCTTTACTAATATTAGTAAAGGGGAGTATTCGCTTAAATATTAAAAGTATTTAAAAGAATTTTTTACCAATTATGAAGGGTAAAAATTGTCCTTTATAAGAGGGCTGAAGGACGAAACTAT
>NZ_BCUZ01000042.1 GCF_001591485.1 Neobacillus fumarioli NBRC 102428
CCCCTTCTTTATCTTCTATTGATTCATAGCAGTCAAAACAATAAATCGCTTTTTGAGTGGAAATAACCCCATTCAAGAATCCATCCAGACAAAAAATCTCCTTTCCGCAGCTATTACACGTTCCAACCAATTCTCGCATTCAGTCACCCCCTTTATATTATTCTAAGTATATTTTACAACAAAAATTGGTTTCTGTTGTTTTTTTATCCTTCTTAGTAACCTTTTGTTAGATAAATATGATAAAATTTGGATGGTAAGAAGAAAGGGAGGGGTACAATGAATAAGGCAGCATTGGAGAAAGAGTTCTTGGATTATGTCAAGAAAATATCTGCATATTATGAAGCTCTTGGTTTAATTTATTGGGATCTGAGAACAGGAGCCCCGAAAAAGGGGATTGATCAGCGGTCGGAAGTAATTGGCGTCCTGTCTTCCGAAGTGTTTAAAATGTCTACCTCAGAAGAAATGGCTGTTTACATAGCACATTTATCGAAACAAGAATTACCAACAGTCACAAGAAAAATTCTTGATGAATGCAAAAAAGAATACGAACGGAATAAACGGATTCCTATCAAAGAATATAAAGAATATGTTGTACTGCAATCCAAAGCCGAAAGTGTCTGGGAAGAAGCACGTGCAAAGGGGGACTTTCAGCTGTTCCGTCCCTATTTAGAAAAGCTGGTGAACACGACGAAAAGATTTCTAGAATACTGGGGTTATAAAGGAAACAAATACAATGTCCTTCTAGATCTGTACGAACCAGGTGTTACCGTCGATGTATTGGATCAAGTATTTGCAGAACTAAAAGCGAAAATTATCCCGCTGGTAAAGAGAATTTCCGAATCACCTTATAAGCCGAACACCGATTTCCTGTTTCAAGATTTTCCGAAAGAAAAGCAGCGTGAATTTAGTTTAGCAATCCTTAAGCAAATGGGTTATGACTTTCAGGCAGGAAGGCTGGATGAAACCGTCCATCCTTTTGCTACTGGGTTAAATCCAGGTGATGTAAGAGTAACAACCAGATATGATGAACACGATTTTCGCACGGCGGTTTTTGGCACGATTCATGAGGGCGGTCATGCTTTATATGAACAGAATATTGCCAAAGAATTATTGGGCACATTGCTTTGTACGGGAACTTCTATGGGGATTCACGAATCCCAATCCCTTTTTTATGAAAATATGGTGGGCCGGGATTTTTCTTTTTGGAAAAACAATTACCCGCTGTTAAAGCAATACGCTGGCAGCCAATTTGATGGTGTCAGTCTTGAGAATTTTTATCGGGCCATTAACGAATCAAAACCTTCCTTTATCCGTATTGAAGCAGATGAACTAACCTATTCTCTTCATATTATCATCCGCTATGAGATTGAAAAAGGGCTGTTTAATGATCAAATAGAAGTAAAGGATCTACCTGCAATTTGGAATGACATGTATGAGCAATATTTGGGTATTCGTCCAAATAATGATGCAGTAGGTGTGCTCCAAGACGTTCATTGGGCAAGCGGCAGCTTTGGATACTTCCCGTCCTATGCTTTAGGGTATATGTATGCAGCCCAATTTAAACAAAAAATGCTCGAGGAAATACCGAATTTTGACCAATTACTAGAAGAAGGGAACCTCATTCTGATCAAGGAATGGCTTACCCGAAATATTCATCATTACGGAAAATTAAAAAAACCGCTGGAAATCTTGCATGATGTTACTGGTGAAGGCTTAAATCCCAAGTATTTAATTGATTATCTTTATGAGAAATACAGCAAGGTGTATCAATTAAATTAGCTTCATTCTTTTCCAATTTATAAAATGGAGGAATGCATAATTTATCAGAGTCACCATCTTCATGGTCACAAAATAAGCTAATAAAAAAGGGATCTTTGAAGAGAGTGATAGTTTTGGATAAATATTATTGCGAGAAATGCCGGCTTTTATATGACGATGAAGTGTACTGCACAGTATGCGGGGAATTGGCAAGCAAAAAAATCAAAATCGAGGTGCAAAAACAGCCGGAAAAATAGCGTGGTATTCTATTTGGAAAAGTTTATATAGTGAAGACTTGGAACATTCAAGTTATAATAAAAATGCACAACAACAACCTTCAAAACGTTTGCTTCTCCTTTATGGGGAAGCTTTTTTTGTTTTATAGGATATTTTTCAATAAAATGGAAAACATATCCTTATCACTATTCAAAAGGAGAATAAGGATGCCGGTAATTGTTTCTCTTGCGGAGGTTATTCCGCCATTTGAAATCGATCAGGAAAAAGCAACTGCGTTTGCCCGGGAATTATTTGCAAATACATATAAAGATGTTGAAAGATTGCTACAAGTGTTTCAAAATGGACAAATTGAAAGACGGTATTTTGTCAAAAATATTGATTGGTTTTGTGAGAATCATTCGTTCGCAGAAAAAAATCATGCCTATATAGAAGCTGCGGTCCAGTTGGGAAAGGTAGCAGTAGTGAAATGTCTAAACAATCATTTATTTTTAAACGAAACAATTCCATTTGAAGAAATCGATGCGATTTTTTTTATCTCTTCAACAGGTATGGCCACTCCGAGTATTGAGGCTAGAATTATGAACCAGCTGCCATTCGGAAGGCATACAAAACGGGTGCCAATTTGGGGGCTTGGCTGTGCGGGTGGTGCTGCCGGTCTGTCAAGGGCATTTGATTACTGTTTAGCTTATCCAAAAGCAAAAGTTCTTGTCTTAGCCGTTGAACTTTGCGGACTGACCTTTCAGCGCAATGACTTATCGAAAAGCAATCTGATCGGGACCTCTCTATTTGCAGATGGCATTGCTTGTGTTTTAGTAGCAGGCGAAGAAGCCGACATGAAGAAATATATTAAGATACCGGTTCTGCCTTCGATTATAGCAACAAGGTCTACTTTAATGCCTGATTCCTTGGATGTAATGGGCTGGGAACTGAAAGATGAGGGATTGTTCGTTGTTTTTTCCCGTCATATTCCCCAAATTATAGAAACATGGTTAAAACCCAATGTCACTGAATTTTTACTTAACCACGATTTAACCTTGGAACAAATTGATTATTTTATAGCCCATCCAGGCGGCAAGAAAGTGCTGGATGCCTATGAATCATCCTTGGGAATTCCGCAAGATATGACGGCTATATCCCGTGAAGTTCTAAAACAATTCGGAAATACATCTTCATCTGCAGTTCTTTATGTTTTAAAACGGCACTTGGAGATGGAAATATCAAAAGGTTCGTATGGGTTATGCTGTGCATTGGGTCCGGGGTTTAGTTCAGAATTACTGTTAATGAGGTGGGACTAAATGCGTGATTTTCTTCTATTCACCATTTTCATTAGCTTTATTATTTTTCAAAGAGTAGTGGAGCTTTTGCTTGCCAAAAGTAATGAGAAATGGATGTTAAAGCAGGGGGCAATTGAATTTGGTAAACGACATTATCGGATGATGGTGATACTGCACTTTATGTTTATGATCTGTTTTTCCATGGAGAAGCTTTTGCTTAATCGCGGGTTATCAACATTGTGGCCAGCCATTTTTGGCGTGTTTATTCTTGCGCAAGTTTTGCGAATATGGATTATCGCTTCTCTTGGAAGATGTTGGAATACAAAAATAATTGTGCTGCCGCAATTTCCTGTTATCCGAAAAGGACCATATCGTTTCTTGAGACACCCAAATTATGTTGTGGTATCACTTGAAATAATAGTAATCCCGTTGCTTTTTTCCGCTTATTTTACTGCTATTATGTTTACGGTTTTAAATAGCTTGGTCCTGATGATTCGGATTCCTGCAGAAGAAAAGGCTTTAAAGGCATTGACTGCATATGAAGGAATATTTCAAGATTGTCATCGTTTTGTTCCAAAGTTCGTTAAATAATGGTGAAAGTTTTCTTGAGAAGCATTGAAAAGGCTCTCAACCTATGATAATATGTAACCATTAATGAAAATCATTCTCAAATGTTCGAATTAAGGAAGGTGTTCTTGATGACCTATGCATTTGTCGGTGCTGTTATTATTGTTTACGCATTTGTCATGAAGCACGTGTTAAAACATACGACCTGTTAAATCGTTTTCGTTCAAGCCAGGGGAATTCTTCCTTGGCTTTTTAAGTTTGTTCATATAGGAAAACTTCGATTTATCGTATAAAATAGAACTATTACTACGTTGTTAAGGGGAAATAACAAAATGGTAAAGACCTTAAGTCCAAAGGAAACAATGGAAACACTAAAACAAAAAATCGCTTTGACATATCAATTTTTGATGGAGCACGATGATTCAGAATCTGCTGTAAAAGTAAAACAGCTGGCGCAAAAATTAGCCAGCCGCGAGTTTACAATTGCTTTTTGCGGTCATTTCTCAGCTGGGAAATCGACGATGATTAACCGGGTGATCGGTGAAAATTTACTTCCGTCAAGCCCAATCCCTACAAGTGCAAACCTTGTGAAAGTGAAATCGGGAGAAGATTACGCCAAAGTGTTTTTTAAAAATGAAAAACCGAGGCTTTATTTGGCGCCATACGATTATAATTTAGTGAAAAATTACTGTAAAGATGGCGACCAAATTGAGGAAATTGAAATCAGCTACAGTGATTCAAGTTTGCCTGAAAATACAGTTGTGATGGATACACCTGGAATTGATTCTGCTGACGATGCCCACCGAATTGCAACAGAGTCGGCTATCCATCTAGCAGATTTGATTTTTTATGTAATGGACTATAACCATGTTCAGGCAGAATTGAATTTTTTATTTACAAAAGAATTAATGAAAGCTGGAAAAGAAGTTTATTTGATCATTAATCAAATTGATAAGCATAAAGATGAGGAATTGAGTTTTCAAGAGTTTCAAAACAGTGCTGCGGCGGCTTTTGCCTCCTGGGGAGTAAGACCGGCACGAATTTTTTATACTTCATTAAAGCAGCCATCACATCCTTATAATGAATTTAAAGAGCTGCAAGATTTTATCGCGGAAAAACTGGCAAATAAAGATCAGTATTTACTTCCGGCTGTTTTTCAATCGTTAAAAAAAGTAGCTCATGACCATATAAAAAAGGCACAAAAAACGGGAGAAGAGGCGCTATCTGCTTATATTGAAACACTAAACGAGTTAACGGAGGATGAAAGAGCAGCATTACTAGAATCATATAAAAATACGGCTGCGAAACTGCAAAACAGTATACAAAGTAGAGCCGACATCGAAAAGGCATTTGATGATGAAATCAATCAAATTTTAAAGAATGCTTATCTCATGCCTTTTCAGACAAGAGAATTAGCTGAACGTTATCTGGAAAGCCGCCAGCAGGAATTTAAGGTAGGTTTCCTGTTTTCTAAGCAAAAAACAGAACAGGAAAGAAATGTTAGATTGGAATGTTTTTATCAGGATATCCAGGAAAAAACAAAGTCTCAGCTGGAATGGCATATACGTGAATATTTACTTGCTTGCTTAAAGGAAAATCAGTTGGATCACGGGGAATTGTTAAGTTTGGCGCAATCTTTTTCCCTTTCGGTGCCAAAAGAATTATTAATGAATGCCGTAAAAGCCGGGGCACGCTTAACCGGGGATTATGTCCTACATTATACAGAAGATGTTGCAAACAATATAAAGAAGCTCGCCAGAACGCAGCTTGATTCCTTTAAACAATTATATTTAAAAGCGCAAGAGGAGCAATCAGCTAAAGCCACTTTCATGTATGAACAAAAGTTACGTAACATGGAAAGGTATGTTGAGGCTCTAGAACAGCTGCAAACATTTGAACGAACCATCCAGGAAGAAGAGCAGCAAATTGATCGTATTCTAACAAACGATGAAAATTTGATAAATGCTTACCAATATATCTTTGATCAAGAGGATAAAGAATACGAAGTGGTTAAACCCAGCCAAAAAGAAGACTTTGTACAAGAAAAAGGTAGCAAACCAGTAACTTTGCAGCACATTGAGCCTACTGTTAAACAGGAAGATGCTTCCAATGAGGCAGAGGAACATTTGCAAAGAACCATTGGCCAGCTTGGTCAAGCTTCAGAATTGATCAAGAGTCTTCCAGGATTTCAAAAACTTGCTAATGAACTTTCGGAAAAGGCCATGCGTTTGAAAAACAAAGGCTTCACTGTCGCATTATTTGGAGCTTTCAGTGCAGGAAAGTCTTCTTTTGCGAATGCCTTGATGGGTGAAAAGGTCTTGCCTGTTTCTCCGAATCCGACAACAGCCGCCATTAATAAAATCAAACCTGTCACTGCCGAGTATGGGCATGGGACAGCATTGGTAAAATTTAAAGAAGAAAAAGCGATGCTGGACGATGTTAATCGTTCCTTAAATGTCTTTGATTTGCACGCAGCCGATTTAGCAGAAGCATTACAACATATAGGCCGCATTGACTTTACGAAAAGTCAGGAAGGAGCCTCCGAGAAAACCCATTTTGCTTTTTTACAGGCGTTCACCAATGGGTATGAATCATTCATCCATCTTCTTGGGACGATTAAGGAAACCGATATAACAGAATTTCATGATTTTGTCGCTAAAGAAGAAAAATCCTGTTATGTGGAATGGATTGAGCTTTACTATGACTGTGAATTAACAAGAAAAGGCATCACCCTTGTTGATACGCCTGGAGCTGACTCGATTAATGCCCGCCATACAGGAGTGGCATTTGATTATATTAAAAACTCGGATGCGATTCTTTTTGTTACCTATTACAATCATGCCTTTTCTAAAGCGGACCGTGAGTTTTTAATTCAGCTGGGGCGTGTGAAGGACTCTTTTCAATTAGATAAAATGTTTTTCATCATCAATGCTATTGACTTGGCAGAAAGTGAAGAAGAACAGCAGGCAGTGGTCGAATATGTGAATGAACAATTGATGAAATATGGGATACGAAATCCTCATCTATTTCCGCTGTCAAGTCTCCTAGCTTTACAAGAAAAGATTGGAGAGAAACTCAAGACGCCAACGGGAATGAGACTCTTTGAAGAGCAATTTTATCAGTTTATTTCTAATGATTTAACCGAAATGACCGTGTCCGCTGCCGAAAGGGAATTAGCCCGTACTGCTGATTTAGTGGCAAAACTCATTCAAACCTCACAAGAGGATCAAGACGCTAGACAGAATAGACTTCAAGAGATTGAAAAACAAAGAGTCTTAATTGAAAAAGTATTTACGCAAGCAGATTCTGACAATCTTAAGCAGCGTTTTGTCCAGGAAGCAGAGGAATTGCTTTTTTACATTAAGCAGAGGGTCTTTTTCCGTTTCAATGATTTCTTTAAAGAGTCATTTAACCCATCGGTGCTTCGAGATGATGGACGGAATTTGAAAAAGGCATTAAGACACGCGCTTGATGAATTTCTGGAAAGTATTGGATATGATTTAGCGCAGGAAATGAGGGCAACAACAGTTAGACTGGATCGTTTTGTTGAAAAGCTGTTTACGGATTATCAGATTGCATTTACAAGAAGCCTTACAGACATTAATCAGGATCTGTCTTTTTCCGCTTTTGAAAAAAATAAGTTTGCTGAAATTGAATTTGCATCAGCATTCGCCGAGGTAAACAGACAGTTGTTTGCAAAAGCGATGTCTTACTTTAAAAACCCAAGAACTTTCTTTGAAAAAGATGAAAAAAGAATGATGGCAGAAGAACTTGAATATGTTTTAAGTCCACTTGCTGACCATTACTTAAAAACCGAAGCCGGCCGGTTGATTGAGCATTATATCGCTGAATTAAATAAGGAATTTTCAAGATTGATAGCTCAGATGAAAGAACAAACGGATGATTATTACTTAAGTCTGCTTGCCGCATTGGATGGCGGTGTTTCTGTCGAGCATCTGCTGGAAATTCAAGCTCAGCTGCAAAAAAGCTGATGGGGAGGAATTTATCGTGAAATATGTCCGAGATCAAGAATGGCTGCTAAAAAATTTACATGATCAAACAATTAGAATTGTTGATTGCCGGTTTTCTTTGGCTCAACCGGAAAAAGGCAAGAGGGAATATTTGGCCGGACATCTGCCAGGCGCTGTCTTTTTCGATTTGGAAAAAGATTTGTCCGGCTCCATAGAAAAACACGGTGGAAGACATCCGCTGCCGGATATGAAAGAATTCGTCTCTAAATTAGAAGCACAAGGTATTGATGAAACTAAAACGGTCGTTGCGTACGATGGGGGAGAGGGTTCATATGCTGCCCGTTTTTGGTGGTTATTGCATTATTTAGGGCATGAAAAAGTATTTGTCCTTGACGGCGGCTATCAAGAATGGATGGATGCTGGTCTTCCGATTACTACCGAAACTCCAGTGTTTTCGAGTACAATATTTCAAATTTCTTTAAGACCAGAAATTTTGGCAGAAATGACCGAAGTAAAAGCAGTTGCTGAAGGGAAGAACAGGAACGCTGTATTAATCGATTCTCGTGAAGAAAAGCGGTATTTAGGAGTGGAAGAACCAATTGATAAGAAAGCAGGACATATCCCTGCTGCGATCAATAAACCTTGGATGAAAGGGATGGAAGGCGGCCGTTATAAAGCGGCCGACCTTCAAAAAGAAAGGTTCAGAGATGTCAGTTTCGATCAAGAAGTGATTGTTTATTGCGGTTCCGGCGTAACTGCATGTCCCAATTTCCTAGCCTTAAAAGAAGCAGGCTATGAAAAAGTAAAACTTTACATCGGCAGCTTCAGTGACTGGATTTCCTATGAAGACAATAAAATCCAATAAGTTTTTCGTTTATGTGCTATAATGGACAACGTGCTGTTTTCAGAAGGGAGTCCAAAAGATGGAAAAACAAAAGCCTGTATTTATGCTTGTTGATGGAATGGCCTTGTTATTTCGTGCGTTTTACGCGACTGCTGTAACCGGGCAATTTATGATCAATTCAAAAGGAATTCCGACAAATGGCATTCATGGGTTCATCAAACATTTATTTACGGCTGTTGCAGCTTTTAACCCGACACATCTTGCTATATGCTGGGATATGGGCAGCAAAACCTTCAGGACCGAATTGTTTGCTGACTATAAGGGGAATCGCGGAGAAGCACCGCCAGAGCTGATTCCCCAATTTGAGCTAATAAAAGAGGTCACCGCTTCCTTTAATATTCCCAATATTGGTTTGGAAGGCTTTGAGGCTGATGATTGTATTGGCACGATTGCCAATCAAGTAAAAACAGAGGCAGCTGTTTTGATTCTAACTGGAGATCAGGATATCCTGCAGCTGCTTGACGATCACATTTCCGTTATTTTGCTCAAGAAAGGGTATGGAAATTATCATGTCCATACACCGGATACGTTCAAGGAAGAGAAAGGGATTTCACCAAGGCAGATGATTGATTTAAAGGCATTGATGGGAGATACAAGTGATAATTATCCTGGTGTCAGGGGAATTGGCGAAAAAACCGCTTTGAAGCTCCTAAAGGAATTCGAACACATAGATGGGATACTAGCAAATTTGGAGAAACTTTCAAAATCACACAAAACGAAAATCCAGCAGGATCTAGACATGCTCCATTTGTCCAGAAGACTTGCTGAAATAAGAATTGATGTACCAGTCAGCTGTTGTTTTGAAGAGGCTTGCTTGAAAATTGAAAAAGAAAAGGTATTAAATAAATTGCATGAATTAGAGCTTAGAGGTGTTGACCGGCTACTTTCTGCCTATGAAAAGGTTGTCCCGATTTGAGACAACCTTTCTGATCAACCAATATTATTTCGTATTTTTCTTCTTTGCTGCATTTTCGAGCTTGCTTTTCGGTTCAGTGGCAAACTCTGTATCCCGTCCATATCCTTGCGGATTCACCGCAGGAGCTTTTGCTCCGCGATTTCTGCCTCCCGGTTTACCCATCATCTCACCTCCCACATTAATTATATTTCACGAAAAAATCATAAACATAAGCGTAATAAAACCCCCCCTTTCTGTAAATGAAAGGGAGGATTTCCTTATCCTTCAAAACTCTTGCTTTTTCTAATCATTCGGATTTTTCCCGCAGGTAATTCAGCGAAGATCATGCCCATAAAAATAAGCATACAGCCAAATAACGCACTATATGATAAATGTTCATGTGCCCAAAAGAACCCTGTAATCGCGGCCACAACCGGCTCCATGGTGAAAATTAATGCCACTCTTGTTGTGGATGTATACTTTTGGAACTTGGTTTGAACGAAAAAGGCAACTGCCGTTGCAAAGACACCTGTAATAACCAAGGCTATAATGATATCCTTTGAAAATAATAACTGTGGATTTAAAACCTTTTGCCAGTCCTCAAAACAAATCGAGAAAAAAACAGATAGAACAGCCACTGTTAAAATTTGAATAACTGTTAGCAGTAAGGTTGGATACTTACTAGAAAATTTGCTTGTTAAAATAATTTGAAAAGCAAAGCTAATAGCACAAATAAATACAAATCCATCGCCAATATTTAATCCAGTCACGTCTGTCATTGTCAAGAGGAATAGTCCGATGGTTGCTGTCAGTACCCCTAATATAGCATTTTTACTAGGTACTTGTTTTAAAAAAAACAGCGAAAATAATGGTACTAAAATAACACTTAAGCCTGTTATAAAGCCGGCCTTTGAAGTAGTTGTGTATAAAAGTCCGATTGTTTGTGTAATATAACCAAGAAAAAGCCAAAATCCGATCAAAAATCCTGAAGCAATTAATTTGAAATTTATTTCTTTTAACTGTTTTCTTTCGAATATGAAGAGGCCGATTATAAGTAAAATGGCGGCCAATAAAAAGCGGATACCATTAAAAGCGATAGGCGGAAGAAAATTAATTGCATCTTGAACAATGACAAAAGTCATTCCCCAAATGATGGTGATAAAAAGTAAGCTTAAATCTGCAAATATTGGATTTTTCATGATGATTTTTGCCCCCGATTTCATTTTTTTCCACAATTCGTATAATTGTCAGTTTACCATATATTAATATAGTAGTGGATAATATTTATTTTTGTCATACACTTATGGGTATGATAAAAATAATCATTTAATGAAATGAAAGGACTTTATGTATGAAATATCGGCTCGAATGGAAATACAACGTTGTTAATGAAAAAATTCAGATATCCTCTGATTGGGTAACAGGTGAAACAGCCATTCAGTTAGGGGAAGAGCTCGAAAAAACTGGGAAAATATCAGATCTGTATTTTTACGACGAAAGAGGTACCTCCTGGATTTTAAAAGAAATGAAAAAACTTCTAACTGAAATTGAGGATGAACCTCATGATATTCTTGTCTATTTTGATGGCGGGTATCTGAAAGAATCGAATCAAGCAGGCCTTGGTGCTGTGATCTTCTTTAAACAGGGGAAAAAGAAATACCGCATCCGGGCCAATGAACGAATTGATCAAATGGATTCAAACAATGAAGCAGAATATGCAGCTTTTTATTTTGCCCTTAATATTCTCGAAGACTTAGGGGTACATCATTTATCTTGTGAATTTAAAGGGGATTCCCAAGTCGTCTTAAAACAGCTTGAAGGAGAATGGCCATGTTATGAGCAGGAATTAAATCGCTGGCTTGACAGGATTGAGGAGAAAATCGAGACTTTGGGAATTAAACCGACGTACACAGTGATTTCAAGAAATGAGAATAAGGATGCTGATAAACTTGCGACACAGGCATTAAATGGAAAGGATATTTTTGCTAAAACGTTAATTTTATAAAAGGCGGTGTTTAAGTGAAAGACATAATGAGAAAAGAACTATTGAATCAAGTAGAGAAGATCATGCAGCAATATTGTGAAGGCTGTTTTTTACACAAGTATTTAAAGAAAGAACATGGCCGAAGGTATGCTCATCAGTTTTGTATTTCCCAATGTACAGTTGGTGAAAATCTGAAGGAATACGGGGAGAAATTAACTTCATATGATATCAAAAAAGGCTGACAAAAAATTGTCAGCCTTTATCATTATGTTAATTATAATTTAACGACATTTGCAGCTTGAGGTCCACGGTTGCCTTCTACGATTTCAAAGGAAACTTCTTGGCCTTCTTCTAATGTTTTATAGCCTTCGCCTTGGATTGCGCTGAAGTGTACGAATACATCGTCGCCGCCTTCAACTTCGATAAATCCGAAACCTTTTTCATTGTTGAACCATTTTACTTTTCCGTTTTGCATGTACTTCTTCCTCCTAAGCCTTTCAAGACACCGTGGTGCCAAAGATCAATATTACCATGTAATAGAATGACTAAAGTGAAAACTTTAAACATATTACATGATGTTTTAAATATACAATAACTGCTATTGACAGTCAAGAAAGCGCTTGAAATTTTTTAGGGGAATATGCAGAATATTTTAACATAAAATGCCTGCTGGCTCATACTTTAAATAAAAAATGAAGATAATAGGGTGGGATGGGATGTATCGATTTTCGATTGATGGGGAGGAGTGGCTTTTAAGATTTTCGTCGACTCTTTCTATTGGCGAGGAGGAAAAGCAGGCTATTTTGCTTTTACTTCTTCATATTGGGGAAGATTTAGCTCACTTTTCTCATGGGGATGCTTTTATAATGTTTACGAAAAAAATTGGTGCTGTTATATTTGGTGTTGAACGGATTCCCTCATTTATTTTGACCATCTCAAATATCATCCCAGAAGAAAACTGGTATATGGAAGATTCCAGTGTAAAATGATAAAATGAAAACAAAGGAGCGGCCTTAAAGCGGCTCCTTTTCTATTGGAATGAATACATTTGTTTTGCGAATATTGGAAATGAGTTGATTTCATCTTTACGTAAGAAACGTTTAATGGGAAAATAAAGGGTGACGTTTTTTCGATTGAAGGGGAAATTAAATATGAAAGTCGTGATCGCCGAAAAGCCCGATCAAGGTTCGGCCTTGGCTTCGGTGTTTGAACATAGAAAGCAAAATGGGTTTATAGAAGTCTTTCCTAATGATGTGTTTCAAAACGGCGCTTATGTGACATGGGCAATCGGCCACATCTGCCAGCTTGTACCACCAGAAAAATACCAGCAAGTATGGAAAAAATGGTCGCTTGATAACTTGCCCATCATTCCGGAACAATTTGAATATGAAGTAACAAAGGATAAAGCCAAGCAATTTGCCACCATAAAAAAATTAGTTTCTGATCCACAGGTCACTGAAATCATTCATGCAGGGGACGCTGGAAGAGAAGGGGAACTCATAATCCGGAATATTCTTAGGCTTATTGGATGCAAAAAACCAATGAAACGCTTATGGATTTCCTCTATGACCCCTAATGCCATACGGGAAGGCTTCCAGAAGCTTTTATCGGAGAATGAAACACGCCCCCTTTACTTTGAAGCCTATACCCGTGCATGTGCAGATTGGGTCGTTGGGATGAATGCCTCAAGGTTATATAGTTTGCTGCTGCAAAAGCACGGTTTCTCTGATGTGTTTTCTGTTGGCAGGGTACAGACCCCTACACTTGCCTTAATTGTCAAGCGTGAACTAGAAATTGAAAATTTTAAGCCGGAGCATTTTTGGGAAGTGGAGGCTTTATTTTTAATAAACGGGAAAAAATATACAGGAAAATGGCAGAATGATGGCGAAACCCGGGAGAAAACAAAAGAATTGGCAGAAAAAGTAGCTGTCTTCTGCCGGGATAAACCGGCTGAAGTAAGTGAAGTCAAATCGGAGCAAAAGGAATTTATGCCGCCGCTCTTGTACAATTTATCTGCTCTTCAGGCTGAAGCCAATAAACGGTTTAAATTTTCACCAAAGAAAACTCTAGATGTTCTCCAGCAACTTTATCAAAAAGGATTTACATCTTATCCCCGTTCAGATTCGCGATATGTAACGAAAGAAGAAGCAAATTCATTCCCAGAGATTCTGGGGAAAATAAGCCGTCTGAAAGATTACGAAGAATATTTTCCAGTACCGTTTGCCTCAATCGCTGATAATAAACGCTATGTAAACGAAAAAAAAGTTACGGATCACTACGCGATTATTCCGACGGAGCAAATCCCCAATATCGATAAACTTAGCCAGGATGAGTGGAAACTATATGATTTAATTGTGCGAAGTTTAATAGCCGCACATTTTAACAAGGCAGTTGCCGAGTATACAACAGTTACAACAGTAGTGGACGGACGAGCTGCTTTTGTCTCAAAAGGAAAGGTTCAGCTTGAGGAAGGCTGGAGAAAAGTGTTGAATCAAAAGGAACAGGATGACGAACCAGCACTGCCAAAGCTTGCAAAAGGAGAGCAGGGGAATACAGTGAAAGTGACGGTGAAAGAAAGCCAGACCCAGCCGCCGAAACGCTATACGGAAGGTCAGCTCATAACGCTCATGAAAACAGCCGGCAAGCATATCGAAGATAAAGAGTTGGAGAGAATTCTCACCAAGACAGAAGGGCTAGGTACAGAAGCGACAAGAGCCGGAATCATTACGATGCTAAAGGACCGCTCATACATTGACATAAAAAAGAACTTGGTCTATGCCACTGCAAAAGCGAGAATCTTAATAGAAGCCGTTGGAAAAGAAATCCTGGCTTCACCGGAAATGACAGCGCAGTGGGAGCAAAAGCTGAAAGAAATATCTGAAGGTACTGCCTCTCCAAAGCATTTTATGGAACAGACAAAAAAGATGATCCATCATTTAATTACTACAAGTATCAGACAATCTGATCAATGGGTATTTTCCAAAGAGATGGCCGAAAATTTTACACCCGCTAGACAAAAAAAGAGTAAAAAATCGCCTTCAAAGCTGGGACCTTGTAAAAAATGCGATGGATATTTGGTGGATAAAGGAACCTTTTACGGCTGTTCTAACTACCAACAGAATCACTGTGATTTTACGATCTCGAAGAAAATTCTTGGAAAAAATATCACTCAGAAGAATATAAAACTACTTCTTTCAGAAGGAAAAACAGAGCTAATTGAAGGATTTACAGGAAAAGAGAAAACATTTAATGCCCGATTAATCCTGGATGAACATGAAAAAAAGATTAAGTTCTTATTTGAAGCGTAGGCTAAATCGGGAAAATTAGAAATAACCTTGTCACTCTAATCTTTGTATAGTAAACTTTTAATGATTCTTTTTTTGGAGGGTACGGGATGCCAACACCAAGTATGGAAGATTATATTGAACAAATTTATAATTTAATTGAAGAAAAAGGCTATGCAAGGGTTTCAGACATTGCAGAAGCGTTATCTGTCCATCCCTCCTCAGTGACAAAAATGGTACAAAAGCTTGATAAAGATGAGTATTTAGTATATGAAAAGTACCGCGGGCTTGTATTAACCCCAAAAGGGAAAAAAATCGGTAAAAGGCTTGTATTCAGGCATGACCTGCTCGAACAGTTTCTCAAAATCATTGGGGTGAAAAATGAAAATATATACAACGATGTGGAAGGAATCGAACATCATTTAAGCTGGGATTCAATTGAACGAATCTTTGACTTGGTTCAATTTTTCGAGGAAGACGAGAAACGTATAGCTGCATTAAGAGAAATTCAAAAACAAAATGAACAAAATGATTAAATTGGAAAGCACCCTTTTATGGGTGCTTTCTAAAAAAAGTTTGGATATTGGTCAAAAGAATGATCAGCATCGGGAATGAGTGAAAATGTTCCGTTTGCTTCTTCTTTTAGCTGCAATCCTTGAATTTGCCCGCTTTCGACCTCCATCAATGCTTTTCGATAAGAAATAACCCTGCCTTCAGAGGTAACAAAATTGATAATCTCCCCCATATGATTGCGATGAAGGGCAACAATTGTTTCCATTATGCTTCCTCCTAATTGTATACCTTGCATCACTATTCTTTCTAAATTGATCGTAATATAAACTTAAATTGCGCTAGAAGAGCTGGGTTGCTTATTCCCATATATATGGCGTTTCCTGATAAACATAATAGTTAAGCCAGTTTGAAAAGAATAAATGTCCGTGTGAACGCCAGCGGTTGATTGGCGGCTGGGTCGGGTCATTATTGGGAAAATAATTTTCAGGCATATGAATTTTTAACCCTCTCTGTAAATCCCTTTCATATTCTTGGGCCAATGAATCGGAGTCATATTCCAAATGACCGGTAATCATGACATGTTTTCTGTCACGCGAAGCGATCAACAAAGCACCCGCCTCCTCAGATGCAGCCAAAAGCTTTAATTTTGGATGATGTTTTATCGCTTCGATGGAAACATCTGTATAGCGTGAATGAGGAGCGTAGAATTGATCATCGAATCCGCGCAATAAAATATCATTTTGTTCAAAAATTTTGTGTGCGTAAATCCCGGAACATTTTCTTTTCAGTTCGAATTTCCCTATATCGTAATGGTAAAAAAGTGCAGCCTGGGCTCCCCAACATATATGTAGAGTAGACGTCACATTTGTATTAGTCCATTCCATAATTTCTGTCAGCTCAGACCAATATTTCACCTGATTAAATGCCAATAGTTCTACCGGGGCTCCTGTAATAATCATCCCATCGAATTTTTGACCTTTAATTTTCGAAAAAGTAGTATAAAACTGTTCAAGATGCTGCTTGCTCGTATGGGTTGATTCATACGAAATCGTTTTTAAGAACTTTACATTCACTTGCAATGGCGAATTTCCCAGCAAACGCAAAAGCTGTGTTTCTGCTTTTTCCTTTTCAGGCATTAAATTCAAGATTAGAATATTTAATGGTCGGATATCCTGGCTTGTGGCCCGCTCATCATCCATAATGAAAATATTTTCTTGCTCTAATATTTCCCTTGCAGGCAATAATTTTGGTATATTTATTGGCAACTTTCTATCCCCCTTGTTTTGTTGAGCATCAGGTGACGGTTGGCTCGAAGCCGGAAAACGCCACGCCTAACGCTTTTCTCAGTCGCTACATTCATTAATATTAGCCTTCGTGTGGTATGTCAATGAATATTTTAAAGATTCAATATAACAATTATAAGCATTATGTTTCATTCCGAAAAGACCAAATTTTCAAAAAGGAGTTTTCGTGCAAATGTTTGATCCAACAGCTTTTGATAATATGAAGACAGTAACTGAAGGAGCTCTTTATGATTTGGATTTAGCTGGAGAAATCACGATCATAGACCGTAATGATGTACTGAATATCGCCAAAATGTCCCGCCAATTTACAATAAGCTTTAAATTGCCCGCTCATCAAATTACGGCCACTATGGAAATGACAGCAGAAGTAAAACATTTGGCTGCAGAGCTTTTGCCGGGGTTGCTTTCCAATGAGACTGCAGGCTGCTATATGAAACTGCAATTTTGTTTTAAAACGCATGACAAATTATCAAATTACCAGTCAATAGCCGACATTTTGCGGAAAATCTGGGGAGATGAAAGAAAAATCAGCCAATCGGTAGAATATAATCCGTTAGACAATTCAAGAAAAATAAAAAATGTGGTGACGGTCGATTTTTCCAGAACGATTGGAGAGGCGCAAATGGACGACTTAGTTGAAATGATTGATTTTATGGTCACTACATTAGAACAGCTAGCGACATTTCTTGGATCTTAGGGAATTGAATTGATAACAAGCCTCGTTTTAGAAACCAGCTTTTTGCTGGTTTTTTTCTGTCAAAATGTAAACCTGAGTATTCCTGATCCACATTTCCTTTTTTCAGCTGACAGCATTCATGATAAAATAAGCTGGATAAGGATGGTGTACTTTGTGAAAGATGAGATAATTCGGCAAACGGAGGAGTATGTCCGTAATGAATTAGGAAATGATGCGACTGGCCATGATTGGTATCATATCGATCGTGTCCGCCGCAATGCATTATATATTAGCAAAAAAGAACAGAAAGGAGAGCCGTTTATCATTGAAATGGCCGCACTCCTTCATGATATACCCGATGAGAAATTAAACAATGGTCCAAAACAAGGAGAACGAAAGTTAGCAGCCTTTCTGGAAACACTTCCATTGGAAACAGAAGATAAAGAACACATCTGGCAAATCATTGCTACGATTTCTTATAAGGGCGGGAGCGGGCGGCCGCTCTCGTCGATTGAAGCAGAAATCGTTCAAGATGCCGACCGTCTTGATGCGATTGGAGCGATTGGAATTGCCAGAACATTTGCTTATGGCGGGAAAAAAGGCCAGCCGATTTACGACCCAAACATAAAAGCCCGGGAAAAAATGAGTTTGGAAGAATATCGAAACGGCAGATCATCGACCATTAATCATTTTTATGAAAAACTGTTGAAGCTGAAAAACCTGCTGAATACAGAGACGGCCAGAAAAATGGCGGAAAGCCGCCAACAATTGATGGAACTATTTTTACAACACTTTTATGAAGAATGGATGGTTATAAATGATGAAAATACTGACGGTGGAAAATGTCTCTAAATCGTATGGGGAAAAGCAGTTATTTCAAAATATTTCTTTTACAATTGCGGAAAAAGAAAGGGTCGGCCTGATTGGAGTAAATGGCACCGGAAAAACTTCACTCTTAAAAATCGTTGCCGGTGCAGATCTGCCGGATGAAGGAACAATTATAACTGGGAAAGATTATACGATTTCATTTTTACACCAGCAGCCTGAATTCAATACGGACCGAACAGTATTAGAACAGGTTTTCCTTGGCGACGCACCGGTAGTAAAATTAATGCGCGAATATGAAAACACTTTGCTTAAATTAAATATCAACCCCAATGATTCAAACATCCAGGATGAGTTTTTCCGCTTGCAGAAACAAATGGATGCTCTTAATGCCTGGGAAGCTAGCACCAATGCCAAGTCTATATTAACAAAGTTGGGGATTGAAGATTTTACGCAAAAAGTCAGCCAACTGTCTGGCGGTCAAAAGAAACGGGTTGCTTTAGCACAAGTATTAATTGCCGAACCGGATTTGCTTATTTTGGATGAGCCGACGAACCATCTTGACTTCGCTGCTGTTAAATGGCTTGAAGAATATTTAAACAGGTATAACGGTGCGATTTTGCTTGTCACACATGACCGTTACTTTTTAGACAAGGTCACAAATCGAATATTTGAATTGGATCGAGGGAATCTATACAGCTATAAAGGGAATTACGCGGCATTCCTTGAAGCAAAGGCTATACGGGAAGAAAACGAAGCCGCTACGTTTGAAAAGAGAAAAAATTTGTTCAAGAGAGAACTTGAGTGGATCAGAAGAGGGGCCCAGGCAAGATCAACAAAACAAAAAGCACGGATTCAGCGTTTTGAAGAACTGAATAACAAGCTAGTAAACGGAAAAACAAGTGCTGAGAAACTCGATATTTCATTAAATGGCAGTCGCCTGGGCAAACAAGTTTTTGAATTAAGGAATGCCTCCAAGCGTTTTGAGGACAAAATGATCCTTGACCACTTTAATTTATTAGTGAAACCCGGGGATCGGATAGGTATCATTGGCAAAAACGGTGCGGGGAAATCGACCCTGTTAAATATCCTGGCCCAGAGGATTCCGTTAGATTACGGTGAGTTTTTAACAGGTCAAACTGTTAAAATTGCGTATTATACCCAGGAAAGTGAAGATCTGGATGAAAATAAGCGAATGATTGAATATATTAAAGAAACGGCGCAAATTGTCGAGACATCTGATGGGAAAACCATTTCTGCGGCCCAGATGCTAGAGCGTTTCTTATTCCCTCCCTATACACACGGCACGCCCATCCGTAAACTTTCAGGAGGAGAAAAACGCCGGCTTTACTTGCTGAAAATACTAATGTCAGCGCCAAATGTGCTGCTTCTTGATGAGCCGACAAATGACCTTGATACACTCACTTTAACTGTTTTAGAAGACTATCTGGAAGATTTCCCCGGCGTAGTCATGACGGTCTCACACGACCGCTACTTTCTTGACAAAGTAGCCAGCCAGCTGTTAGTTCTTAAAGGAGAAGGAAAAATAGAATCCTATTATGGTACTTATACGGAGTATCTGGAAAAAGAAACAATGGAAGAATCGCCAAAACAAGTAAACAATAAACCAGTTCACGTTAAAGAAAAGGAAAAGAAGAAAAAAATGACGTATTTGGAGAGAAAAGAATGGGCTGAGATCGATGACGTGATTGCCAATACAGAGGCAGAGCTTAAAGATGTAACGGCAGAAATGGCAGCCGCAGGCAGCGACTTTTCCAAACTGCAGGATTTAATGAAACGGGAGACAGAGCTTAATGAGAAGCTGGAGCATTTAATTGAACGATGGACATATCTGGCTGAGCTCGTAGAATGATAGGCCAAGTTAAGTGCTTCTCACATGAATGAATCCTAATCGTTATGTTAAACTTGTGAAAGATATTAAAAGAATCAGGTGATTGTGTTGAACATTAGGTCGATCGAACCGACGCCAAGTCCAAATACAATGAAAATTTTGCTCGACCAGGAACTGCCGATGGGCAAAAGCCATAATTACAAGAAAGAAAATGCACTAGACGCCCCGCCAGTTATAAAAAAGATCCTGGCGATTGAGGGAATAAAAGGAGTCTACCATGTCGCTGACTTCTTTGCTGTGGAAAGAAATGCCAAATATGATTGGCAGGAATTGCTTCCTCTTGTAAGGAACGCTTTCGGAGAAAAGCCATCGGAAACAGTAATACGTAAACAGGCGCCAGGCAGCCACTTTGGAGAAATAACTGTTGAAGTGCAAATGTTTAAAGGGATTCCGCTACAAGTAAAACTGACTGACAACTCAACAGAAAAAAGGTACGGAATGCCTGAATATTTTTTGAAAGCACGTGAAAGGGCCCAACTTGCAGAAGATAATTATATATTCTTGAGGAAATGGAAGAATCTTGGTGTGAGATATGGTGATTTTGATCAAGTTGGCGAGGAGGTAGTGGAGGAATTAATTGCTGCCTATCCAAAGAATCGTCTGGAGGAACTTGTCAAAGCAGCCCAGGCAAATGATCCGGCCTCGATGCAAATAGCCAATCGCACGCGCAGGAAAGTCACACTGAAGGAATTCCAAAATCCAGATTGGCACGTGCGTTACCAGCTGCTTGAACAAATGGATGATCCGGAACTTGCTGATCTTCCTCTCCTTGAAAAAGCGCTAACGGATGAGAAGCCTTCCATTCGTAGACTGGCAGCCGTTTATTTAGGGATGATAAAAGATCGGGCGGTACTGCCGCTTTTATACAAAGCATTACATGATAAATCAGTTACAGTCCGAAGAACAGCTGGAGATTGCCTGTCGGACCTTGGATTCTCTGAAGCGGCAGATGAAATGGCCAAATCGTTAACTGATCCAAGTAAATTGGTGCGTTGGCGGGCGGCGATGTTTTTATATGAAACTGGCGACGAACGCTCGCTTCCGGCCCTTAAACTCGCAGAAAATGATCCGGAGTTCGAAGTACGGATGCAAATTAAAATGGCGATCGAAAGAATCGAATGCGGCGAAAAAGCCAAAGGCTCTGTTTGGAAGCAAATGACAGAGGCCAGAAAAAATGAAATGGAGTGACGAATAACATGTCAAATGCTTATGAAGAATATATGCGCCAAATGGTTAAGCCCATGCGTGAAGAATTAACAAGAGCCGGTTTTAAAGAATTGACAACGGCTGATGCAGTCGAAGAATTTATGAATAATGTAACAGGTACGACACTCGTAGTAGTAAATTCTGTCTGCGGTTGTGCTGCAGGATTAGCTCGTCCGGCAGCGACACAAGCTGTTTTAAATAGTGAAAAGAAACCAGATCATCTCGTAACCGTTTTTGCTGGTCAGGACAAAGAAGCAACCGCAAAAATGCGCGAGTATTTTGAAGGAATCGAACCATCCTCTCCTTCCATGGCGTTATTGCGCGATCAAAAAGTAGTTCACTTTATTCCAAGACATGATATTGAAGGAATGCCAATGGAGACAGTCATGGAAAACTTAATGAATGCATTCGCAGTATATTGTTAAATAAGAAGAGCGCAAGCGCCTTGGTCAGCCTG
>NZ_BCUZ01000043.1 GCF_001591485.1 Neobacillus fumarioli NBRC 102428
CCCCAATACAAGGGAACAGGAGGAAATAAATCCATGTCGGCTTTTCAAGGTTTGCTGAAAAAGGACTTTGATATTTCAAAATTTTGGTTCCTTCTTTGGGGAATTGTTATCGTTCTTTTATTGATCATATCGCGTGCAATGGAGATCTACTTTCATACACCGCTAACCTTTCTCCCTTTTACTGTCATGATGATGTTCGGGTTCCATATCTTTTTCTTGCCGGCTATGTTGTTATCAATGCTTCATTTGGAAGGAAAGACGCAATTTTGGCTGTATAACCCGCAAAGCAGTAAAGTACTTTTATTATCAAAAATCGTAGTTTGTTTCATTTATCAACTGATTGCCCAAATTTTTTTAACAACAATTGGATTAATGATCTATCAAATTCACAAAGCTCAATTTATGATCGAAACAGCGTCTTTGATGAAAGGAATAACGATAATTAATATTGGTTTACTTTTGGCTGGTTTATATTTTTCTTGCTTGTTCATGTTTTTTTGGGCCATTTACCATTCATTGAAGAAGTTCCCTGCACTTAAAAATTGGCGCTGGCTTGTGATTGTACTCGTGTTTTTGATTTATGATATAATTTTAACATTATTGTCAAAAATTGAATTCCTGCGAGAAATCGTACAAAAATGGTCAATACCGGACACCATGGACTTGCAACTTCATTATGAAAAAGGGGCATGGAAGTTTCTTTTAAATACAACAGATATACCTATCCTTGAACTTGTTTTATATGTAATCGAAGCACTATGTTTATTCCTAATTTCCTGATGGCTGCTCGACAGAAAAGTTGAGGTGTGACTCGATGGCAAAGGACTTCCAAGCATCTAAACCAATCTATGTCCAAATAGCGGATCATTTATCGTACCAAATTGTAAGGGGGGAATTGAAAACGGGTGAAAAACTGCCGTCTGTTCGTGAAATGGCAATTTTGTCGGGGGTAAATCCAAACACCATTCAGAGAACTTATAGTGAGATGGAGAGGATGGGAATTGTGGAAACGAAGCGGGGGCAAGGAACATTCGTCACTGAAAATGAACACGTACTTAAGGAACTAAAAATTCGATTGCAAAATGACATTATTGCTGTTTTCGTACAAAACATGAAAGATCTCGGCTTTTCGCAAGAAGACATGATTAAGGGCCTTCAGCAATACCTCAGGAGGGAAGAAATGTGACGGTTGTGTTAAGAAACGTTTCGAAAAGCTACGGGAGGGATTTTTCCGTGAAAAATGTGTCCCTGACTTTTGAAACGGGGAAAATTTACGGGCTGCTTGGGCCGAATGGCAGTGGTAAATCGACGACGTTAAAAATGATCACAGGGCTTGTTTATCCTAGCAAAGGAACTGTCGAAGTGGGTAAGGAAAAAGTGACAAGAAAGACTTGCAGAAAGTCGCTTATTTAACCGAACTTGATATGTTTTATCCGTCGTTTACGGTAGGGAAAATGATTGACTTTTATGCTTCTCAGTTTGCCGATTTTGATCCAAGAAAAGCTCGGCAGCTTTTACAAGATATGAAACTTGATCGATCGAAAAAAATAAAGCAATTGTCCAAAGGCAATCGCGGCAGATTAAAATTGGTTCTGGCATTATCAAGAAACACGCCAGTCTTGCTATTAGACGAACCCTTTTCCGGTCTTGATCCAATGGTTCGTGAATCAATTGTCAAAAGTTTGTTATCTTATATTAATTTTAATGAGCAAACGGTTATCATTGCCACTCATGAAATTGATGAACTTGAACCGCTTTTAGATGAAGCGATTGTGATTGTTCAAGGGAGTATCATCGGGCAGAAAAACGTTGAACAACTTAGAGAAGAAGAAGGGTCATCTGTATTGGAATGGTTTAAATCGACGATTGCACAAATGAAGGGAGATTAAAATGGGGAATCCAGTTGTTGAGTTAAAAAATGTAACAAAAGTGATCAAAGGAAAAAAGATTATTGATAACTTAAGCTTCACCATTGAGGAGGGGGAAGTGTTTGGCTTTTTAGGTCCGAACGGGGCTGGGAAAACAACTACCATCCGCATGATGGTCGGCTTAATGAAAATTACGTCCGGAGAAATTTTGATTTGCGGCAAGAATGTGGAGAAAGAATTTGAAGAGGCACTTATGAATATTGGCGGGATCGTTGAAAATCCCGAATTGTACAAATTTTTAACTGGTTATCAAAATTTAATGCAATACGCCCGGATGATAAAAGGAGTTACAAAACAAAAAATCGATGAAGTGGTGGAGTTTGTCGGACTGACAGATCGGATTCATGATAAGGTGAAAACCTATTCACTAGGAATGCGTCAGCGTTTAGGCCTTGCTCAATGTCTACTGCATGATCCTAAAGTGATGATTCTCGATGAACCGACCAATGGCCTTGACCCCGCCGGAATTCGGGAGATTCGTGATCATTTAAAAAAATTAACAAAAGAAAAAGGGATGTCGGTCATTGTTTCAAGCCACTTATTGTCGGAAATGGAAATGATGTGTGACCGAATTGCGATTATTCAAAATGGAAAACTGATAGACATTCAGAAAGTCCATGATTATGTGGCAGAAAGCAAACAGAATTATTTTTTCGAAGTGGATATAGAAAACTTACCATTCCTTAATATATCTTATAAAAAAGTGGAAAAGGCTATCGAAATCGAGCTAGAGAAAGATGAAGTGCCCGATATGATTCAATTGCTAATCGAGAAAGGAATTCGTATTTTCGAAGTAAAGCCTGTCACAAAATCACTGGAAGACCGTTTCTTGGAAGTCACAACAAAGGGGGAGAAGTTCCATGCATAATCTTATTGTTAATGAATGGATTAACATCTTTAAACGACCGGGCACTATTGTAATGATTGCGCTTTTGATTCTATGTGTCATTGGTATGGCAATTTTAACGAAACTATATAATCATCACGTTCACTCCGAGAAAATACAATGGCAGCAACAAGTTAGGCAAGAAATTAAACAAGATCAAAAACAATTAAGTGAAACGCCTCAAACAGCTGCCAATGTGAAAAAAGATTTAGAACAGAAAATTGCAGTGAATCAATACCGTTTAGATCATAATATTCCTCCTGTCAAAGAATCAACAGGATGGACATTTATCGAAGACTGCTCTCATCTTATTTCGTTTGCAGGATTATTTACGATTATTATTGCTGCAGGTATTGTCGCCAGTGAATTTGGCTGGGGAACAGTGAAGCTGCTGTTAATTCGTCCTATCAAAAGATATAAGATATTATTATCGAAATATATAACGGTTGTATTGTTTGATCTGTTCACACTGGCGATTATATTTGTGGTTTCCGCTATATTAGGATTTGCTTTATTTGGTACAGGGGATGGCAATAATGTGCATCTTTCCTACACAAATGGAAAGGTAGTAGAACAAAATATTTTCCTTATCTAATCAAGTCCTATTTGCTATCCTCCATTGATGTTATCATGGTTTCAACCATGGCATTTATGATTTCCGCTGTATTTAGAAACAGCTCTTTGGCAACCGGTTTATCTATTTTTCTTTTATTCATGGGAGGAACGATCACAGCCATTATTGCAACTAAGTATAGTTTGGCGAAGTATATATTATTTGCCAATACAGACTTAACTCAATATATGGATGGTGCTCCGCTAGTAGAAGGGATGACAGCAGGCTTTTCCATCATCATGTTGTTAATTTACTTCGGGGTCTTTCAGCTGTTGGCGTTTTTGGTTTTTACAAGAAGAGATATAGCGGCATAATATGAAGGAGCATACTTTTGGGATGCTCCTTATTTCCAATTATTGAATTCTTATTTTCTTGGTAAGTTTTTCATGATATAATGAATGGGCATCCAAATCATTCCTGTATTGGAAGGGATGATTAGGGGTGTTCTTTTGATTTAGCGATAATATCTCCTATTAAACTAATAAGTTATACCCAAAAAGGAAGTATCCGCATGACTAACCCTCAGAAGAGATTATCCAAAGATTCAATTAAGGTTTGGCTTATACACGAGTCAATTGGAATAATGATCGGGCTTGTTATACTTGATGTTTTATGGTTCCTTGATAATTATTTTTCCTGGGCAGCATGGGCCGGTTGGATTTTGAAAGGATTGACCTCTATCGCAGTGCTAGCGGCAATCTGGTCATGGATGAAGCCGTTTTCCTTTATAGAAGCTGGCGATATGATGTCGATGAAGAGTTTTTACAATTGAAATCAGGTGTATTTATAGAAAAACATAAATTAGTTCCCATGACAAAGATCCAATCTGTTGGTACGAAGCATGGGCCAATTCTAAGAAAATACGGGCTATGCTCGGTTTCGATTCAAACAATGGGCTCTCATCATACGATTACGGCTTTACCAAAAGAAACAGCCGCCCAATTAAGAAACCAGATTGCTCATTACGCAAAAATTAAGGAAGTCGAATCATGACAAAGGCAAGACGATACCATCCACTCATCATGTTGTTTGATACAGGAAAGTTAATAAAGGATGTTTTTTTCCATTCTTAGCGTTGTTTATCATCAAAGCACAATCAGATTCAATTTATATTACATATGGAAGGCTTCTATTTTTCATCGTTTTTGGAATTCTTCTAATTCGTATTTTATTAAAATGGCTGATCATCATTATCTGACCGATATACCGGATGAGTTTGCTGAGTCATTTTTCAAATGGTATGTAGGACGGATGAATGAGATTGAAATAGAATAAATTGGCTATTCTCTATTAGCAACTTCTAGTAGAATTGTTGTCGATCAAGAAAAATGCTCAGGGAGTTGATCTCTGAGCATTTTTCAGTATACCAACCTAAGACCTGCTGTTCCATTTCCTCTACAAAAGTTTTCTTGGCTCCTCAACTTTCTGCAAGATTCCCTAGGAAATACTATTAAACAAACGTTTATTTTAAAATGTTTCCAATCCTTATAAAATAAGAATTTTTGATAGAACGCAGTGCAATAATTGTCGAAGTTCAATAAGCATGATAGTAGGGTTCCTGCTCTATTTTATCAGATTAAAATTTAGAAAAAATGTCTATGCTGTTAGTAAAAAAGGATAGTGGGAGAGGGAAATCGAATGAATCAAGGATTAGAAGAGTTATATAAAATTATTGGTGTTAAAAAGGCGGATATTGAGGAATGTATATATGAGCTTCAAAATTGCTATCATCCAGTTGTTGTTAGATTGGCGCTGACTGATTATATAGAGAAACTGCAAAAGGAACTAGAAAGCTATAACGAGGAGCTAATTGCTGTTTTGAATGATTTGGAAGTAACTCCTTAAGAACCCCAATATGAGGGCAAGGGTGCCTTTGTAAAAGTGAATGATTAGATACTTACAAAACCGGGCTATTCTCCCGGTTTTTCTATGTAAAAAGAAATTCGTTTGGACTTTGGCATTTTTATAGACAAAGCATGAGATTGACACCTGTAACCTAAACAAAAAAGCATGCTTCATGAGAAAAAACGTATCCTTCTATTTAGTGAAACCGATTCATAACGACTGCAAACATGGAAACCTTGTGGCTTCAATCGATGAAAGCAGTTTAAAACATTCGAAGAAGAGGAAACCCGGTAGCTTCTTGTCCCATTTAAGGGATTGGAAACGAAAGGCGAGTATTGGAACGCGAATCGAAAACAAGACCGGGTCTTCAGAACCAATCAAGGGTATTGGTGCGCGAAGTGGTAAAACAGAATAAAGCTTCATGTTCCAATCAAGAGTATTGGCGCGTGAATCGGAGAACCAGCCCCAGCGTTCAAGAACCAATCGGGGGTATAGGAACGCGAATCGAAAACAAGACTGGGTCTTTAAGTACCAATCAAGGGTATTGGAACTGGAAGCTGGGAAAAAGCAGGCTTCGAGTCTCAATCAGGGATAAATGAAACGAGCGAAGGAGCTTTTACTGCATTGATAAGACAAATGCCATGGCAATAAGGAAACCAAACCCGTTCAACTTACTCAATTAATAGAGAAAGCATTTATTTATACCTCCTGCTAGAGAAAAGGAAGTGCATAAATCCATATTTTCTATTCTGCCCTAAACTTGTCTCCATTACTAAAAACTTCCTCTTGTGTAACTTTTTATCTGTAACCTTTTTATAGTAATTTCGCCAGGTTTAAGAGAATAGATAGAAAAGGTTCCATGACTCTATTTCTGATAAAAAGCCAAGAGGAACTGCCTACAGAGGAAGAGTATTCCTTGATTGCTGTTGCCAAGGCCCGGAGTATAAGGGTGATGTTGCTACATGAAGGCGAATTTGCAGCAGCCTTTTCAGAGGTGATGGTACGGTGATGAAAAGAGACTTTCCTTCCCTGCTTCTATATGCCTTTGGGTTTATGCTGACGTGGGAGTGGCTGAGACCGATGGAGACTTTAACAAATACACGTCATATTGGCGTGTTTCTTGGCTTTTTAGCTCTCGCTCTTTTCTTGTTTTATTTACAAATGAAGTGGACTTGGCAGACAATCATGAAAGTTGGCTATATCTTCGTTTCAATTAATCATTTTCACTACCATGAGGGTTTGTTTCACCTTAACTGGCTGGCGGCATTCTTGACAAATGCGATTTACAATACCGGTTTGTTAGTGGATCGCGACTGGATTCATGTATCTAATGAATTCCGGACTTTTTTGTTATTTCTTCTTCTATGGTTGATGGTGTATTTGCTGCAGTATTGGCTATTAAGGCGGCAAAGTATTTTTTTGTTTTTCTTTTTAACACTTATTTATGTGACGGTGCTGGGTACATTTGCCCCGTATAGCGCGAAGGCGGCGATTGTCCGGACGGTGGTTGCCGGGTTTACTATGACGGGAATGCTCGCATTTTACCGGATGATTCAGAAAGAAAAGCTCCCAATCCGAGCTTCCTTCATGAGAAAATGGATGGTGCCGCTGGGGGCGATGCTTGCTGTAAGCGTACTTACCGCGCTTTTTGCCCCGAAAGCTGCAGCCGTTTGGCCTGACCCTGTTCCGTATTTAAAGGCCGCCGCTCAGCCGAAAAACGGGAATGATCAAGGGAACCTTGGACCGAAAAGGATTGGATACGAAATGAATGATGACCGCTTAGGCGGACCGTTTATCGGTAATAACAACCCGGTGTTTATGTATGAAGCAGCTGACAAAACGTATTGGAAAGTGGAAACAAAAGACGTTTATACTGGGAAAGGCTGGATTCCTTCCGGTGCAACATTTACGTCATTTCGGGAAGGAGACCTTGTTCAGGTTTATCCGATTCCGGATACAGTGGATACGGATAAAAGAGTTGCTCGGGTATTTTTCACGAAAAATTTTTATACCCTTTCTTTTTTGATGTATCCTGCAGGCGTACAAAGGATTGACCAAGTAGAACCACAGGGACCAAAACCATTCGAGTTTCAAATGGATAATGTAAAGGAAAAAATCTCGTCAAACAGCGGAAATGTTTTTGGGTATCTAGTGAACTATAAGATGCCAAAATATAAGGCAGTTGATTTACGAAAAACAACCGAAATTCCTTCCTCCTTGAACGAGAAGTTTTTGAGAAATATACACAGCTCCCCCAAGGGCTGCCGCCCAGAATTAAGGAATTAACTGAAAAAATCACCGCTGGACAGACGAATTGGTATGATAAAGCAAAAGCGGTCGAGATCTATTTGAGTGGCCCCGATTACACGTATGACCAGAAAAACGTTGCCGTCCCGGGTAAAAATGATGATTATGTCGATCAGTTTTTATTTAAAACGAAGCGAGGCTATTGTGATAATTTTTCTACTTCTATGGCGGTGATGCTGAGGTCGATCGGGATCCCGACCCGATGGGTAAAGGGATATATAGGCGGCGATTTTCATCAATATAGCAATGGCAATATAGCGCAGTCTATATATCAAGTAAAAGCAATGACTAGGCTGACCAATTACTATGAGCAATTTTTGTATCAGCAGAAACACCCTGCTGGATGCTAGGAAGAGGTGCGAGAATTGTGGGAAAATTTAATTAAAAAGACAATCGCTTGACCGGAAAAACAACCTATTGTTACAATATGATGTAATTTAATAGGAGTCTTCATATATCCTCGAAAATAGGGTTCGAGAGTCTCTACCGGGCCGCCGTAACACGGCCTGACTATGAAGGCAGAATGGTGATAGTGATTTTTACTAGAAAACTAGAATTCTGCCTTCCTAATATTTGTGGGAAGCATATTCTAGTTTTTTGTTTATGTTGATAAAAGCGGTTTTTGGGAAAGCTAAAATAAAAAAATTGAGGTGGCTGTTTTGGCAGAAAAGCAAGAAACGATTGTGGTATTAGACTTTGGCAGTCAATATAATCAACTAATTACAAGGCGGATCCGTGAATTTGGTGTCTATAGCGAGCTGCATCCGCATACGATTACCGCGGATGAAATCCGCCAATTGAATCCAAAGGGAATCATTTTCTCTGGCGGTCCAAACAGTGTTTATGATGAGAATTCGTTCCGTTGTGATGAAGCGATTTTTGATATGGGGCTGCCGATTTTGGGAATTTGTTATGGTATGCAACTGATGACTGTCCATTTTGGTGGTAAAGTGGAAAAGGCAAAACACCGTGAATATGGCAAAGCGACAATGACGGTTGAGAAGTCTTCCGCTATTTTTGAAGGTCTTCCTGAAGAACAGGTGGTCTGGATGAGCCATGGCGATCTTGTTGTAGAGACGCCTGAAGGTTTTTCGGTTAATGCGACAAGTCCGTCCTGTCCCATTGCTTCGATGAGTGATGAAGCGCGAAAATTGTATGCTGTTCAGTTCCATCCGGAAGTGCGCCATTCTGTTTATGGAAATGAGCTTTTAAAGAACTTTGTCTTTAATGTTTGCCAAGCGAGCGGTAACTGGTCAATGGAGAATTTCATTGAAATGGAGATTGCGAAAATTCGTGAGACCGTTGGTGATAAAAAAGTTCTTTGTGCTTTAAGCGGCGGGGTCGACTCATCCGTTGTGGCAGTCCTGATTCATAAGGCAATCGGCGATCAGCTGACATGTATTTTTGTTGACCACGGACTATTAAGGAAAAATGAAGCAGAAAGTGTCATGAAAACTTTTGCTGAAGGTTTCCATATGAATGTCATTAAGGTAGATGCAAAAGAGCGATTCCTATCAAAGCTTGAAGGTGTTTCTGATCCAGAGAAAAAGCGGAAAATTATCGGCAATGAGTTTATTTATGTTTTCGATGATGAAGCGGCCAAATTGGAAGGCATTGAGTTTTTGGCTCAAGGGACGCTTTATACTGACATTATTGAAAGTGGTACAGCAACAGCGCAAACGATAAAATCACACCACAATGTTGGCGGGCTGCCGGAAGACATGCAGTTTACATTGATTGAGCCGTTGAATACGTTGTTTAAGGATGAAGTTCGAGCACTAGGCACGCAGCTTGGAATTCCTGATGATATCGTCTGGCGTCAGCCATTCCCTGGTCCAGGCCTCGGTATTCGCGTACTTGGAGCAGTTACGGAAGATAAGTTGGAAATTGTCCGTGAATCCGATTGGATTCTCAGAGAAGAAATCAAGAAAGCGGGACTTGATCACGAGATTTGGCAATACTTTACCGTGCTTCCGGATATCCGCAGTGTCGGTGTCATGGGAGATGCGAGAACCTATGATTATACGATCGGCATCCGCGCCGTTACTTCGATTGATGGGATGACTTCTGACTGGGCCCGGATTCCGTGGGATGTACTTGAAGTGATCTCCACGCGGATTGTGAATGAGGTGCCCCATGTAAACCGCGTGGTCTATGATATTACAAGCAAGCCGCCTGCAACAATCGAATGGGAATAAGGAAGTTTTTGTGATCCTACGGTCAACTAGAGATTCTAGTTGGCCGTTTTGAATTTTTAAGAATAAAGTCTTTTTGCAAATACATACATCATTTGCAGAAAAAACGAACAATAATATTTTTATAAATAACATTGTTCGTTTTTTTGTTGACGCATTTATGACCTGCTGTTAGAATAAAGAGGAAATGAATAATATGTCGAATTACGTCGTATAATATTGGGGATATGGCCCAAGAGTTTCTACCAAGTCACCGTAAATGGCTTGACTACGAGGTAAGTGTCATAAGAGGTGAATTTTCCCTCGTGCACATACCTAGTCAGGCGCCCTGGTAGACAACCAGAGCGTTTTTTATTTATTTAAAAAACAAATGGGGGAAAAGAGATGGAGAAATATTTTGAGTTTGAGAAATTTGGTACGAATTATCGACGCGAATTTCTTGGTGGTTTGACCACGTTCTTGGCAATGGCCTACATACTAGTGGTAAACCCGACAACGCTAACCCTTTCCAGTGTAAAAGGATTACCTGAATCTTTGCGAATGGATTATGGATCTGTTTTTGTGGCGACAGCATTAGCGGCTGCCATAGGCTCCATTGTCATGGGATTGTTAGGTAAATATCCTTTAGCGCTTGCACCGGGTCTCGGATTAAATGCCTTCTTTGCTTACACAGTCGTATTGGGGAATAAAATTCCTTGGCAACATGCCCTCGGCGCAGTATTTATTTCTGGTGTCTTCTTCTTCCTGTTAACTTTAACAGGCTTACGCGAAAAAATCATTAATGCCATTCCTGTGCAATTAAAGCACGCGGTTGGTGCAGGCATTGGTTTATTCATTACGTTTATTGGTTTAAAGGATGCAGGAATTATTGTCCAAAATCCTGCTACATTTGTCGGTTTAGGAGATTTATCAAAAGGACCTGTACTCCTTGCTATATTCGGCCTTGTGATTACAATTATCATGATGACAAGAGGAATTAAAGGTGCCGTGTTCTATGGAATGATTATATCGGTCATCGTCGGGATGATTTTTCACTTAATCGCAGTGCCTCATAAGATTGTCTCGGGTGTTCCTAGTTTAAAACCGACTTTCGGTGCTGTATTCTCATCATTTGGCGACAGTTCCTTCTGGTCAACAAGTATGATTGGCATTATTCTTACATTCTTATTCGTTGATTTCTTTGATAATGCTGGAACTCTTGTAGCAGTAGCGAATCAAGCAGGAATCATGAAAGATAACAAACTGCCGAATGCAGGAAGAGCGTTACTTTCGGATTCGATTGCAACAATTGTCGGTTCCATTCTTGGAACGTCAACTACTACTTCTTTCATTGAATCAACCGCAGGGGTAGCCGCAGGTGCGAGAACAGGATTTGCTTCGATAGTAACAGCAGTACTCTTCATTTTGTCGTTATTTTTCTTTCCTTTACTGTCGGTTGTTACTCCGTCTATTACTGCACCTGCATTAATTATTGTCGGGGTGTTGATGGTATCTTCATTAAGTCATATTGAATGGTCCCGTTTTGAAATTGCTGTCCCTGCTTTCCTAACGATGATTTCAATGCCATTAACATTCAGTATTTCGATTGGTATTGCAATCGGCTTTATCTTTTACCCGATTACAATGATCGTTGCCGGACGGAGGAAAGATATTCACCCGATTATGTATCTGTTCTTTGTAATTTTTCTATTGTATTTTATTTTCTTATAATCTTATCAAGAGCTGCGGTTTCCGCAGCCCTTTTTTATGAAAATTCTAATTATGTCGTTTTATGTCGTTGACTTCATGTTTTTTGTTCGATAACATAATGGTACTAGGGATATGGTACTAGGGATAAGCAGGGCGAAATGAGGCTAAAAACGATATGGCAAATCTTTTGATTGATAAAGTTTTAAATAATAATGTACTGATTGCTAAGCATCCATCTTATCAAGAAGTGGTTTTAATAGGTAAGGGCATCGGCTTCAATCGTAAGCGCGGAGATTATATCGATACTGATAAGGTGGAAAAATTGTTTGTGTTAAAAAATGAGAGGGAGCAGCGGAACTATATTCAATTAATGCCCTTTATCAATAGTGAATATCATGAAGCGATTATTTCTGCAATTGAACTCATCAAGAAGCGGACGAATGCGGAATTGAACGAACATATTCATGTCGGGCTGACAGACCATTTAATGTTTGCTTTAACACGTGTATCTCAAGGGATGGATTTAAAAAATCCACTTTTGATGGAGACGAAAGCGCTATATCGTTTCGAATATGAAATCGCTGCTGAAGTGGTTAAACTTATAAAAGAAAAGACAGGGATTTTGCTGCCGGAAGGAGAGATTGGCTTTATCGCCCTTCACATTCATAGCGCGATCAGTAATAAAACAACATCCGAAGTCAATAAGCATTCCCAGCTTGTCAGACAATTGGTACAAATAGTAGAAGAACAGTTTGAAATTGAAATTGATAAAGATAGTATGGACTATAAACGGCTGGTCCGGCATCTTCGCTATACAATTGAACGTGTGATGCGCGGTGAAATAGTGGCAGAACCAGAAAAAATTTCTTCCCTCTTGAAAGAAGAATATCCAGTATGCTATAATCTAGCTTGGAAGCTCATTAAAGTGATGCAGCAAACATTGAAAAGGAAAGTTTTCGATGCAGAAGCTGTGTATCTAACATTACATTTACAGCGGCTGCAAAATAAATTTAAATAGGTATTATTTTTTACGTGTTACTGATTCGATCAGGCATGAGTGAAAAGTATTGATTGAAATGGAGAATAATGGGTATCCTATACCCATATTTTCAATCAATTTACTTTTTGCTCATGCTTTTTTGTTGTTTTTTAAATGAAACTGTAACCGCTTTAGATGAGCTTAAAAATAAATAGCAATCGGGGGGTAAAAAGATGGTAGGGATTATCATTGCTAGTCACGGTGATTTTGCCAATGGTATCTTGCAATCTGGAGAGATGATCTTTGGAGAACAAGAAAATGTAAAAGCTGTTACATTGATGCCGAGTGAAGGACCTGATGATATAAAGGCAAAAATGAAAGAAGCAATCGCCTCTTTCGACAATCAAGACGAAGTACTATTCTTAGTCGATCTTTGGGGTGGAACTCCTTTCAACCAAGCCAACAGCTTGCTTGAAGAACACAAAGACAAATGGGCAATCGTTGCTGGCCTGAACTTACCGATGGTGATCGAAGCTTTTGCATCGCGCTTCTCAATGAACACTGCACATGAAATCGCCGCGCATATTATAGGTACAGCTAAAGAAGGGGTGAAAGTAAAACCTGAGGAGTTAGAACCAGCAGCACCATCTGTCAAAGCTGCTGCCGGGCCATCAAATGTAGGTGCACCTGGTACATTTGAATATGTGTTAGCACGTATCGACTCACGACTTCTTCACGGACAAGTAGCGACTGCTTGGACCAAAACGACTCGACCTACACGTATCATTGTTGTATCTGATGCAGTAGCCAAGGATGAACTTCGCAAGAAATTGATCCAACAGGCTGCTCCTCCAGGTGTAAAGGCACACGTTGTTCCAATCAAAAAAATGATCGAACTTGCAAAAGATGATCAACACTTTGGCGGCCAGCGGGCTTTACTACTTTTCGAAAACCCTCAAGATGTGCTTAGAGCGGTTGAGGGCGGCGTTCCATTGAAGACAATCAACGTTGGTTCAATGGCACACTCACCTGGTAAAGTTCAACCGAATAAGGTGTTGGCCTTTAATCAAGAGGATATTGATACTTTCGAAAAATTAAAAGAACTTGGTTTGAACTTCGATGTACGTAAAGTTCCGAGTGATTCAAAAGGCGATATGGACGAAATTCTCAAGAAGGCTCAAGAGGAGTTAAACAAACAAAAATAATCCTGATGAGCAGGAGAAAGGGAGGATTAATCATGGATTTAAATTTGATTCAAATAATATTAGTCGTTATCGTAGCATTTCTAGCTGGTATGGAAGGAATTTTGGATGAATTCCAATTCCATCAACCAATCATTGCTTGTACGTTAATCGGCCTAGTTACAGGAAACTTAGTACCATGTCTGATCTTAGGCGGTACTCTTCAAATGATCGCTTTAGGCTGGGCAAACATCGGAGCTGCCGTAGCACCGGATGCCGCGTTAGCATCGGTTGCATCTGCTATTATTTTAGTTTTAAGTGGAGCGGGCAAAGCTGGTGTATCTTCGGCAATCGCGATTGCTGTTCCGCTTGCAGTTGCTGGCCTTTTATTAACCATCATCGTACGTACGATTGCAACAGGATTGGTCCATTTAATGGATGCTGCAGCTAAAGAAGGAAATATCAGAATGGTTGAGTTTTGGCACATTGTCGCGATCTGTCTGCAAGGGTTACGTATTGCAATTCCAGCTGCATTAATTTTAGCAATTGGTGCAGGTCCGGTTAGAAGCTTGCTTGAAGCTATGCCAACTTGGCTGACAGCCGGTTTGGCAATAGGTGGGGGAATGGTCGTAGCTGTTGGTTATGCAATGGTTATTAACATGATGGCTACAAAAGAAGTATGGCCATTCTTCGCGATTGGTTTCGTATTAGCGACTGTTTCACAAATCACCCTTATCGGTCTTGGTGCGATCGGTGTGGCTCTTGCACTTATCTATCTAGCGCTTTCCAAACAAGGCGGTTCAGGTAATGGCGGAAACGCAAACACTGGCGATCCATTAGGCGATATTATTGATAATTACTAAGAAGGGGGAGGACATAGTAATGGCACAAGAATTAAAATTATCCAAGAAAGATCGTATTTCTGTTTGGTGGCGTTCATTTTTCCTTCAAGGTTCATGGAACTATGAACGTATGCAAAACGGTGGTTGGGCATTTTCCATGATTCCCGCTATCAAAAAATTATATAAGACAAAAGAAGATCGTGCTGCTGCACTAAAACGTCACTTAGAGTTCTTTAATACTCACCCATATGTAGCTTCACCTGTTATTGGTGTCACTTTAGCGCTTGAAGAAGAACGTGCAAATGGTGCTCCGGTTGACGACACAGCCATTCAAGGTGTTAAAGTCGGGATGATGGGGCCTTTAGCAGGTATTGGGGATCCAGTGTTCTGGTTCACGGTAAGACCGATTCTTGGTGCGTTAGCGGCTTCTCTTGCTTTGACCGGTAATATCCTTGGGCCAATTCTTTTCTTCATTTTATGGAATATCATTCGCATGGGATTCATGTGGTATACGCAAGAATTTGGTTACAAAGCTGGTTCTAAAATTACAGATGACTTATCTGGCGGATTACTTCGAGATATTACGAAAGGGGCATCCATCCTGGGGATGTTTATCCTTGGTGCATTAGTTAACCGTTGGGTTTCTGTAAAATTCACGCCAGTTGTATCTTCGGTTAAACTTTCCAAAGGTGCTTATATTGAGTGGGATAAATTACCGCCTGGAGCACAAGGAATTAAAACTGCGTTGGAACAGCAAGCGGCTGGTCTTTCACTAGAACCGGTCAAAGTTACTACTTTACAAAACAACCTGGACAGCTTGATTCCTGGTTTAGCCGGATTGGGGATCACACTTCTTTGCATGTGGTTGCTGAAAAAGAAAGTTTCTCCAATCGTAATGATTCTTGGATTGTTTGTGGTTGGTATCGTGTTCCATTTATTAAACTTAATGTAATGAAATAGAGCAGCACCTCCTGGTACGAAAACCAATTCATGTAAGGAGGTGCTTTCTTTTCATATATTCAATCAACAATTTTTTGTTGTTCCTGTTATATTACATACCTTTTTGCGTTAAGAGATCAAAAGCCGTATAATCAAAATGCTGAAAAGAAAGAAGTGGAGTATATCCAAATGGTCCAATCCATCAATACAAAAGTCGATTTAGTTATGGATGCAACCTCACATATGGGAATTCCGGATTATGGTAAAATTATGATCGGAGACAAAGGATTTGAATTCTTCAATAATCGTGATGTCCGTAAGTTTATTCAAATTCCTTGGGAAGAAGTTGATTACGTGATCGCTTCCGTCATGTTCAAAGGGAAATGGATCCCGCGTTATTCGATTCAAACGAAGCGAAATGGGCTGTATTCATTTTCTTCTAAAGATCCGAAAAAAGTTTTACGAGCAATTCGTGAATACGTTGATCCGAATCGTATGGTCCAATCATTAAGTTTCTTTGATGTTATCAAACGCGGCTTAAAGAGTAAATTTAAAAAGTGAAAATTATTACTTTATAAGACAAGTTGGAACTTGTCTTTTTTTGTAGGTACAAAGATTGTGTTCACTTTATGTATTATTACCTGTTAAAGTTAATTTGCTGTATTGAGACTGTAGGAGGTTTTACCATGTTTAAAAACATTTTCGCTGTGCTGCAGAAAATCGGTAAAGCATTGATGCTTCCGGTTGCACTCCTCCCGGCAGCCGGTCTCTTGCTGGGAATAGGGAATGCTATACAGCAGACAACAATCCTTCATTATTTGCCATTTTTACATAACCATTGGATTCAAATGGCATCCAATATATTAGAAAATTCGGGGAATATTATCTTTGCCAACTTGGCTTTGATTTTCGCTGCTGGTGTTGCCCTTGGCTTGGCGGGAGATGGCGCTGCTGCACTTGCTGCGATAGTCGGTTATCTTGTTATGAATCAGGTAATGGGTTCTTGGCTAGGGATCACACCTAAAATGGTCGCTCATAATCCAGGCTATGCCGATGTTTTAGGAATTCAGACATTACAAACAGGCGTATTCGGAGGGGTTATCATTGGTTTGATTGCTGCTTATTGTTTCAAACGCTTCCATGATATTGAATTGCCCACATTCCTTGGTTTTTTTGCAGGGAAACGTTTTGTTCCAATTGTGACGGCTGGAAGTTCCTTAATTGCAGGTCTGTTGCTATTAGTTATTTGGCCGCCGATCCAACATGGAATGAACGTTGCATCAAATTGGATGTTGGGAAGTGGAACATATCTAGCGGTCTTTGCTTTTGGATTTATTAAAAGATTACTTATTCCATTTGGTTTGCATCATATTTGGCATGCACCGTTTTGGTATGAGTTTGGTTCATACAAAACACATTCGGGACAAATTGTTCATGGCGATATGACAATTTTTTTTGCGCAATTAAAAGATAACGTGAAACTTACGTCTGGGTACTTTATGCAGGGGGAATTCCCGGTTATGATGTTTGGCTTGCCCGCAGCGGCGCTTGCGATGTATCATACAGCAAAGCCGGAAAAGAAAAAGCTTGTAGCGGGATTGTTGGGTTCTGCGGCATTAACTTCCTTTTTAACAGGGATTACAGAACCCATTGAATTTGCATTCCTGTTTGTATCACCACTGTTATTTTTCATCCATGCCGTACTGGATGGTCTATCATTTGTCATATTGGCCTTTTTGAAGGTTCATTTGGGCTATACCTTCTCTGGAGGGGCGATTGACTTTATTTTATTTGGAATTCTTCCAGATAAAACCAAGTGGTGGTATGTAATTCTGTTAGGTTTAGTCTTTGCTGTTATTTATTATGTTGTTTTCCGCTTCTTAATTACGAAACTTAACTTAAAGACTCCTGGACGGGAAGAAGATGAGGAAGTTGAAGAGACGCAAGCAGCAGGAAAAGCCGGGGATCTTCCTTATGAAATTCTAGAAGCAATGGGCGGACAGCATAATATTGCCCATCTTGATGCATGTATTACCCGCCTTCGTGTTTCTGTCAATGATATTAAAAAAGTTGACAAAGACACATTGAAAAAACTTGGTGCGGTAGGTGTACTTGAGGTAGGAAACAATATTCAGGCCATCTTTGGACCACTTTCAGAAATCATTAAGGGCCGAATGCAGGATATTATAAGTAATGAAAAAACACAAATGATTGTAAAGACCTCCGAAAAAGGGGTGGAACCACAAATAGAAGAAGTGAACCCTGAAGGATTGCAAAATGAACCAAATGGCGATGACACGTTCGCTGCTCCAATCAGAGGTGAAATAAAATCGATTTCCGAAGTCCCAGACCCAATATTCTCAGAAAGAATGATGGGTGACGGCTTTGCTATTGTTCCATCAGAAGGAATAGTGGTTTCACCGGTTAACGGAAAAATTGCGAACCTGTTCCCGACAAAGCACGCCATTGGAATTCTCTCAGACAGCGGAAGGGAAATCTTAATTCATGTTGGTCTTGATACTGTAAATCTAAAGGGCGTTGGGTTTGAAACGTTAGTAGAGGAAAATGCCCAGGTAGAAAAAGGGCAGTCATTATTAAAATTTGATATTAATTACATTAAAGAGCATGCAAAATCAACGATCACACCTATTGTGTTTACCAATTTAACAGAAGGTGAAAAAGTAGTGCTCGAAAAAGAAGGATTTGTTGATATGAAACAAGAAGGAATTATGAAGATTACAAAATAAATGAGTGTGTTGAAAGTAAAGATAGAAATTTTGACTTCGAAAATTGTTCAGCTCCACAAGAAATGCTTCGATAGCAACAGCATTGCACTTGCGCTTTTCTTATTAGGGGTTTAACTAAATGATATCAGGCTATACTTTTGTTATTAGAATATCTCCAATATAATGATGCTTATACAACTGTTAATGAAAGGTGGCTTTTTCTTGCGACAATTTATCAAGCTGTTTGTGGTTTTTGCTTGTCTGATGTTGGTCATTACGGGTACTACAATTGCATTGGCCAGTACGGGTCATTCGGAATTACAGGGAAGTTTAGCGCATAAGCTTAATGTGTTTATGGACGAGAAAGCCAGGAGTGAACATTTTAACGGAGTTGTATTAGTAGCTAAAGATGGAAAGCCAGTTTTTGAAAAGGGATACGGCTTCGCTGATAAAGAAGCGGGAATCCCTAATCAGACCGACACAGAATTTCGGATTGCTTCCTTAACTAAATCATTTACAGCAGTGTCAATCCTTCAGCTTGAACAGCAAGGAAAATTAAAAACAACAGACCCGATTTCAAAGTATATTCCCGATTTCCCCGATGGCGACAAAATCACGATTCATTATTTATTGACACACAGTTCCGGTGTCAAGGATCACGCTGAGTTAACGGATACAACAAAACCGATTACTTTACCAGATTTAATTGATTTAATGAAGAAACAAACATTATTATTTGACCCAGGGACTGAGTACAAGTACTCCAATACAGGATATATGATCCTCGCCTATATTGTAGAAAAAGTTTCTGGACAACATTACGGAGAGTATTATAAGGAACATATTTTTAAACCTGCGGGAATGGAACATACGTATTTAAGACAAGCCCAAGTGAAAAATTTTGCGGTCGGATATGAAAATATGAAGAAAGTTGTGGACCGTGATGATGAAAGTCAGCTTGCTGGTGCAGGTGACTTAATATCAACAGTTGGAGATATGCTTTGTTATATCAATGCGCTTAACGATCATAAACTTTTATCTGAAACAGAAACGAAAAAAATGGAGACAGGCTATATCGACAGCAGTGAATGGGGTGTATTTAAATATGGATATGGCTGGAATGTTGCCAATAACATCATCAGTTTTGAAAGACCGATGATTGAGCATAATGGAAGTCTTCCTGGGTATAAATCCGATGTAGTGGATTTTCCGGACGATCGTGTTACAGTCATACTACTGTCCAATAATCACGGCTCATGGACGACAGGGCCAATAGCTCGTGAGTTAGCCTCCATTTGCCTAGATAAACGTTATTGGTTTATGGAAAAAGATTTTTAACGAGAATATACAAAAGGACCGCCTGACAGGCTATTCATGATTGACCTGTCGGGCAGTCTCCTGATTCTGCTCGCTTTTTCGAACGATATATCCCCACTTATTCGCAGCAACGATCATTAAGTGGTGGTCGTTCATCATTTCATCAGACAAACTTCCTTTTTTTAGTAGAAGAAAGGCCCCGTCTTTTTGTAAAAAATCATTAAAATCCCCATCTTCAATTTTAAAGTCTCCGTATAGCTCTGCTGTTAATACGATATTTTGCGCTCGTTTAATTTTACTTGAGGGTTGAAACAAATATAGACTGCCGCCTTTTAGGTTCGTCTTCTTTTGTAAAGATTGAATTAAGCTTAAATGCGGTTTCGATTTAGGATGAAATAAATAGGTTTGAATTTCTCTCTCATAATGAACAGATACCATCAAAGCAGATGCGAATATGACGACTTTGGCCCATAGTTTCCCCTGCAGTAGCAATTTGTTTGCCAGAATACCAATCACAATAGCCAATGGTGGATAAATAGGGAGAATATACCACCTGATTTTTGTTTTGGCAAATGTAAACAGTAGTAGGGGGACAATGATCCATAAACTAATGCCGATTAATAAAGACTTTTTTTCTGTTTTCAAATCATTCACGGGTAATTTTTGTAAAATAATGGCTGCTAGTAAACCGGCTAAAAGGGTAAGCCAATACTGAAAATATTTCCAAAAAACATCAAAATAATAAAATTTATCGCCGATATGGCCTTCTATGGCAGTAGATGAACGTTTGAGCAGGTCGTAAAAGATCATTTCTTTAAAGAAGGTCATTCCATCATATTGATAGCGGAAGACTCCCCAAGTGAGGATAGGAAGAATCATACATGTAGATAAAGTGATCCAGTTTGCTAATGTTAGTTTCTTATATGATTTAGTGAACAGGAGATACAAGCCAATGATAACGGTGATATTTCCTGCATGCCAGCTTTTCGTTAAAAAAGCCAGTGAAAACGCAACTCCCGAAACATAAAGCCATATCTTCCTTTGCTCACTTAATAAAAGAGAAATGATGGATGCTGTAAAGAAAAACACAAAAAGAGAATCGGCATCGCCAGTTCGGGCGCTGTGATTAATTAACAGCTGGGTGCATGTTGTTAAAGAAGCGGTTGTAAAAAGAGCAGCTATTTTACCAAACTGTTTCCAGGCAAACAGAGCAGTCATCGCAATAGTTAAAATTGCTGCTATTGCAGAAAAAAGTCTTAACCCAAGCGCATTATATCCTGCAAGCTTATATCCGGCCATATTGACCCAAAAACTAAGAGGGGGTTTTAAATTCCAATAATCAATTTTGCCACGGTATGTACTTACTATAAAATTTCCTTTCTTTAACATTTCGTATGCGCTTACGCCATGCCGCGCTTCATCCCAGCTGTAAATCGGAAAATCCCCCAGCCGGTAAAAAACATTAAAACATGCGAGAGTGAGGAGAATAATCATTCCGACAGAGTAGATATTGAAAAACTTTCGGGCGAATTGAACCATGATAACCTCCTTTTTTCGCTAAAACTAATATTCGCTTTAGCAAAGTGTAATCATGAATTTGACCATTTCTAATTATCTGATTCCCTGAAAATCTTGAAATCATTCCGTTTTTAGATATGTATTATGTGGAAATTGTCGATTCTAAATAGATATTGACATCTGTTATTTGTGGTGATATTATATTTAAGCAGTCGTTACTGAAAGTTCAACAAGAATGAAAATGAAAAAACGTGTTGACAATCTGAATTCAATTTGATATATTAATAAAGTCGCTCGTGAAATGAGTGTTACTTCTAAAGATAGTTCTTTGAAAACTAAACAAACAAAAACGTCAACAATAATCATTCATTTCATTTGAAATGAAGCCAACGATAAATTTCGAGCTAT